>CAZTAW010000117.1:0-10287 GCA_964611705.1 uncultured Bacteroidales bacterium | reverse complement strand
CAGTTCCAGGATGAAATCGTTGTTCCCGATTCGCCATAGAAATAAGTGGTATCGCTCAGGCAGGTGGGATCGTTTTCCCAGCTAAAGTATATGGTGGGATCATTTGGTACAATCACTGGTTTGGCAACCGTGCTCGTACTTAAAAATCCACTTGAGTCGGCTGTAACCGTGAGTGTTACATTATGAACCCCTCCTGTTCCAAATGAATATTTTGGATTCTGCAGATTTGATGTATCTCCATTACCAAAATCCCAATGCCACATTACAAGATAATAATATGGGGGTGGCGTTGAAAGATCTGTGAATTGAATTGTATCACAAACATAAATATCATAGGTGAAATCAGCAGTTGGTGGTGGCGGTTCAGAAATATATACATTATGTGTAACTGAACTTTCACAGCCATTATCGTCAGTTATTGTTAAGGTTACCGGATATGTTCCAATGCTGCCATAGTAATGCACCGGATCTTGCTGGATTGAAGTACTGCCATCGCCAAAATCCCAAAGCCATGAGGCTATTGGCGTACCCTGTGCAGGTACTGAAAGATCGGTAAAATAAGCCGTATCATAATAGGTCATATGAGAGAACTCAGCCGTGGGACCAGGAAAAGTCTCGACTTGTTTGGAGGTATTTGCAGAACATGCTTCGGAATTCCATACAGTCAGTGATACTGTATAAATACCTCCACTGGTATAAACATGTTCAGGATTTTTTTCATTAGAGAAAGGACTTCCATCTCCGAAATCCCATTCCCAGTTAACAATTGAATCGCCTACCGAGTGAGAGGAGTCAGAAAAATATGTTATTTCATTGATGCAAGCAGTATTGCTTGCAAAATCTGCAAATGGCTTGGTTACCAGAACATTTTGATTTGCTGTGTCCGTGCAACCCATTCCATCAGTAACTATCAGTTGAACAATATAAGTTCCTCCTGTTGCATAAACATGATACGGATTTTGCTGGCTTGAATAATTCTGACTTCCGGAACCCGGGTCACCAAAATTCCATTCCCAGTCAATAATGTTACCATTTCCTGCAGCAGATTGATCTGTAAAATAAGCTGTATCGCAATTCTCAAGCTGATAGCTGAAAGAAGCGTTGGGCAATTCATTAACATTCACTGTTTTGGTAACAAAATTCTGGCATTCGTTTGTATCGGTTACAGTGAGGGTTACATTATATGTTCCTGTTGTGCTGTAGAAGTGCATTGGATTTTGTTCGGTTGAAGTTGCTCCGTCGCCAAATTCCCAGAACCATTCATCAATGATATTTGATCCAATGCTGAAAGATTCATCAGTGAATTGCACCGAGTCGCTTCCGCAAACAGGAGTGCTATAGGAGAAGTCAGCAACCGGCAAATCATAAATGGTTATTTGTTTAACAATGAAATCCTTACAACCATTTTCTGTGGTTACTACAAGCTTCACAAAGTACCATCCCGCTGAGGCGTAAGTATGAATTGGAAATTGTTCGGTTGATGTTGTTCCGTCACCAAAATCCCAGAACCAGGTTTGTATGGGGCTTCCTGTTGCATAAGAAAGGTCCGTGAAATATGTCTCGAATGTTTCGCACAAATCGTTGGCAGTAAAATCAGCAATGGGACCTGGGTCAACAGTAACAGGAATTGTAACTGAGTTAGAGCAACCATTTTCATTTGTTACAGTTAAGGTTACATCATAAGTTCCGGCTGTTGCATATTCATGACTTGGATTAGGAATAGAATCAAAATTTGAATTTCCGGAAGTTGGATCACCGAAATTCCAGAACCAATCAACAATTGCAGCGCCCATACCCAACGAATAATCCGTAAAGTGTGTGAGTTCACCCGCACAGGCGTTTTCATACTGGAATTGTGACTGTGGAAGCGGGTTTACGATAACAACCTTATTCATTGTGCTTTCACATCCATTGGTATCCGTAACGGTCAGGCTCACAAGATAACCTCCTGATGATGCGTATAAATGTCCGGGGTTCTGGGCCCATGAAGTGTCGCCATCATCGAATATCCATTCCCAATGAATAATCGGTGCATCTCCACCTGATGAAAGATCAGTAAAGAATGTTGTATCATTCAAGCAAGCAGTCTGGTATGTAAAATCAGATATTGGAGGTTCATATATGGTAACAGTTTTAACCATCGTATCCTTACAACCTTCATCGGTTGTAATAATAAGTGTTACCTGGAAATCTCCCGTTGAACTGTATTCATGGGTAGGATTTTTCGCATAAGAAATATTTCCGGGTCCTGATGCAGGTTCCCCGAAGTTCCAATAGTAGTCTGTTATTTCACCCGCAATATAATAAGATGAGTCATAAAAATATGTTGGCCCCCCGTAACAATTTGAAGATGTGGTGAAATTCGCAACCGGTGCCGGGTAGATCGTTATTGTTTTGGTAATATAATCAATACAATTATTGGAGTTGGTAACGGTCAGGAATACATCATAATCATCGGGTTGGGTATAAAAGTGATATGGATTTTGTAAAGTTGATGTCATTCCGTCTCCGAAATCCCAATACCAGGTGCTCATCGAAGGTGCATTGGGCGTGGACATGTCATAGAAAAATGTGGTATCATTTGTACAAGTCTCTGCCGAATAATCAAAATCAGCGTTGGGTAATGGATTAACGATTATATTTTGTGTGATGGAGGCATTGCATCCATTGGTATCGGTAACGGTCAGCGTTACATCAAAATTACTTGCATATTGATAGGAATGTACCGGATTCTGAACCGTATCGGTTGCTCCATCCCCAAACTCCCAGTGCCAGGAATCAATCGGGGCATCAGTAGCAGTTGACATATCCTGGAAATATGTATCATTATTAACACAAACTTCATTATAAGAAAAATCAGCTATCGGAATATCATGAACCAGAACATCATGCCATGCCGTATCGTTGCATCCTTCATCATTCGTAACGATGAGTTCTACACTGTATGTACCGGGGTTATTATATATATGATCAGGATGTTGATCGGTGGATGTATTGCCATCCCCAAAATCCCAATGCCAGTTAACAATCTGACCAACATAAATTGTTGAACTGTCAGTAAAATGCGTTGGAGTTCCCAAACAACTCGTGTCAGCCACGAAATCTGCAATTGGGCTGGGGTAAACAAATACATTTTGTGTTAAGCTATCCGAGCAGCCATGCTCATTGGTAACAATCAGGGTAACCGGGTAAACCCCCTGATCCTGGTAATAATGAACCGGATGTTGCATTGTGGATGTGTTGTTGGTTCCCGAACCCGGGTCTCCGAAATTCCAACTCCATGATTGTATTGAAGCACCCGGATCAATTGAAAGATCAGTAAAATAGGTTGAATCATTGATACATGAAGTAGAATCAGAAAAATCAGGAATGGGCAAAGCACGAACATAAACATTTTTCTGTTTTGCTTCAACACAACCCTGATCATCTTCTACGGTAAGCATTACATTATAATATCCGGCCAGGTTATACTTGTGTTTGGGGTCAGGTTGATTGCTTGTAGCCCCATCTCCAAAATCCCATGACCATTGAATGATATTCACTCCCGGATCAACAGAATGAACAAATTGTGTTGAGTCACCCAGGCAAACGGTATCAGCAACAAAATCAACACCCAATGAAGGATTGATATACACAATATCCTGAAAAGCATCCGTACAGCCGTTTTCATTGGTTACGGTTAATGTAACCGAATAATTCGCACTCAACGGATCGTAGTAATGTACGGGATTTTGCAATGATGAATAATTAAAATCCCCGAAATCCCAGTACCATGATACGATACTATCACCATGATCAAGTGACTGATCAGTGAAATACACAACATTACTCGCGCAGGGATTTACATAAGTATAATCTGCCGTGGGACTTGGAAGAACTTCAATTGCTATTGAATCAGTGTGAGTACAACCCCTGCTATCTGTAACAGTTACATAGTAAGTTTTTGATATTCCAGGCGAAACGTAAGGATTCTGTGCATTAGGATTACTGATTGAGTCAGCCGGAGTCCATTGATAATGTATAAATGGAAATGTTCCTCCGGATGGGGATGCAAACAATCGGATTGTATCTCCGGAACAGATCAGCGTATCCGAGGCCGTGACATCAACAAATATTTCGGGGTTTTCAAAAATTTCTATGCTGTCAGTGTTTGTACACAGGCTGTCGTCAGTGATAGTAACTGTATAAATACCTGCCGGGAGATTTGAAACAAAATCAGTTGTTGAACTGGCTGGATCGTTCCAAAGGTAAGAATAGGGAGGAGTTCCACCAGTAACTGATACCTGGGCCCAGCCATTTGATTCATTATAACAAACTGTATCTGAATAATTAAAAGTAAGCTGAATACTATCAGGTTGATTAATAATTATAGTATCACTAATACTATGATTGTACAAATCAGTAGCAGTTATAACATAGGTTCCTGCTGAGAGTCCTGTGATATCAGGATTTGTACCAAAAGATTGATTAGGTAATTTAATCCATTCGTAAGAATATGGTGCATTTCCACCAGAAGCAGTTGCATGGGCTTCACCAGAAGAATCATTATAACATATTAGATCAGACCATGTAACTGTTACTTCCAATGTATCAGGGTCGTAAAGGGTTACTGAATTCAGTGTAATACAATCGTTTGCATCTTTAACTGTATCTGTGTAGGTCCCTGCAGTAAGATTTGTAATTAATTCCCCCGTCATTCCATTTGACCAGCTATGGGTATAAGGCATTGTACCACCTGTTGCATTAGCCTGAATCCATCCATCATCACCACCCGGCCATGTCGGATTGAATGTATTAAATGAGGTAATTTCAAGTACATCAGGTTCGGTGATCTGGACAGCTCTTCCGGGTGTCGGGCAATCATTATCATCCTTTACAACAACAATATATGTTGCAGGGGCAAGATAGTCGAAAAAGTTAGTTGTATAAAAAGTAAAACCGTTATCAATGGAATATTGTAGCTGTCCAGTTCCTCCGGATGCTGTGACGGTTATTGTTCCGTCATCATTTCCATTACATGTAACCAATGTAGAATCAATACTTACATCAATCCCCGGGGGATTGGTCAATGTAAAATCAGAACTAACAGTATTACAGCCATTCTGGTCACTAATGGTAACCGAATAAGTTCCTTCGCTTAAATCATCAAAAAATCCGGTATTGTTAAACTCTCCTGTATTAAGTGTGTAAATCAATGTGCCTGTACCACCACCACCAACAACAGTGATGGTTCCATTGTCATAATCATGACAGGTGATATCCGTAGAACTCTCTGAGATTACCTCTACGGGGTCAGGATTCACAATAACCAATGGATCTGATTCATCTGTTGGACAAGCATTAGCGTCACCAACAACAACCGTATAGGTCCCTCCGGATAAATTATCAAAAAAACCATCTGCATCAGGATCCAAAATCCCGTCAGGCATTAATGTATAGTTTAATGGATCAGTTCCACCAGAGGCTGTTATTGATATTGTGCCGTCATTGTCATCATGGCAGGATATATCGGTAGAAGCTGCATTTGTAATTAAAATAGGATCGGGATTGTTTACAGGAAGATTGGAACTTGTTATTGTATATCCATTTGCATCTTCGGCAGTTACTGTATATGTTCCTTCTGATAAGCCGGCAAAATCACCGGAGGAGTTTGTTAATGGAATTTCATTTAGAGTATATTCATATGGAGATGTACCTCCTGAAGCTTCAACAGTGACAGTACCGTCATCATAATCATGACATGTAATATCAGTTGACTCTTCTGTAATGAACTGTAATACACCCGGTTCGGTAATATTAAATGTCGAACTGATAACTTCACAATTGTTATCATCATTTACTGTGACAGTATAGGTTCCTGGTTCCAGGTTATCAAAAAATCCAGTTGTGTTTTGATCTCCGTTACTTAAGGAATAAACCAATGTCCCTGTTCCACCCTGTGCAGCAACAGTTATTGTACCGTCATCACAACCATTACATGTACAGTTTGTTGAATTTTCGGAAGTAATCTCAAGCAATGGAGGATTAACAATTGTAAAATTACTGCTGGTTGCCTCAGGACAATTATTCTCATCCGTTACAGTTACCCAGTAAGTTCCTTCAGAAAGCTGATCGAATGTACCGTTTCCTGTTTGCGAAGGTGTACCAGCAGGTTGCAAGGTATAAGTAAGATTACCTGTTCCACCTGTACCAGTTACTTCAATTACACCATCATCATCATCATGACAAGTGATATTTGTTGAGGATTCAGATTGAATTGAAATAACTGCAGGATCAATGATAACCAGATCAATTGTAGTGTCGGAACATCCATTTGCATCCTCTACTTTCACATTATATGTACCAGCAGAGAGATTATCAAAAAATCCGGTGTTTTGGATTGTGCCAATCGGTAACAAGGTGTATTCCAGGCTTCCTGTACCACCAGAACAAACAACTGTTATTGTACCATCATCCTCTCCATTACATGTAATATCTGTTGATGTTTGAGATTGAATATCAAATCCCGGGGGATCAATAATCGTAATAGGATTTGTTATGGCCTGGCAACCATTTACATCCTCAACAGTAACAGTATATGTACCTCCCGGAAGATCATCGAAGAAACCAGTTGTATTTTGGTCTCCGTTGCTCAATATATATTGCAATGTACCGGTCCCGCCCTGAGCAACGATAGTTATAGTACCATCATCATAATTGTGGCAAGTAACATGAGTATAGGAAGTATCTGTAATTTCAACTACAGCAGGATCTGTAATTGTAAATTGCGAGCTAACGGCTGAAGGACATCCATTGGCGTCATCTATTGTAACATGATATGTACCCGGAGGTAAATCTTCAAAAAGTCCGGTATTGTTATCATCTCCATTACTGAGTGTATAATGAAGGGGGCTGGTACCACCCTGGCCAACAACTGTGATTGTACCATCATCTTCACCGTTACATGTTATATTTGTGTAATCTTCACTTAATACCGTAATAATATCAGGATTTGTAATAATAATTGATCCTGTGGTTTCCTGACAACCATTATCGTCTTCGATAAGAACTTCATAGGTATCGCCTGGAAGATTTTGAAATATACCTGTCTGATTTGGTGAATGTCCGCTTGCAGGCGAAAGTGTATATGTTAGTGTTCCTGTTCCCCCGCTGGCATCAACATCAATATAACCATCGTCCTGGTCATGACAGGTGACATCATCTGAGGTAATAGAAGTGACCGAAATAGCAGTTGGATTTGAGATGATAATATTATTCGAAGTAAGGTCACAACCATTGTCATCTTCAACCGTTACAGTATATGTACCCTCTTCAAGGTCTTCGAAGAAACCTGTTGTGTTTTGGTCTCCATTACTTAATGTGTATGTAAATGAACCTGTACCACCTTGGGCCTCAACCGTTATGGTGCCGTCATCATCATCATGACAGGTAATATCGGTATGGTCAACTGTAGTAAAACTAAGTGCAGGGGGATTTGTAATTGTGATTGTTGCAGTTGATGCGGCAGGGCAATTGTTTTCGTCTGTAACGCTTACTACATAAGTATCTTCAGCAAGATTTTCAAATAACCCGGTTTGATTATCAGGTAAGACAGGTGGATTAATCGAATAAGTAAGATCCCCTGTACCTCCGGAACCGGTCACTGAGATGATACCGTCATCGAAATCATGACAGGTAATTTGAACAATGGAATCAACAGAAATTGATAGGTCTGGTGGATTTATAATAGTTGTATCAATACTAACTGTACATCCATGATTATCTTCAACAGTAATAGCATATGTATTTGCTGGTAGATCATCGAATAAACCTGTTGTATTTGGAGGTTTAACTGCCGGGCTAATTGAGTAAGTGTGTGTTCCAACTCCAAGTGATGAAAATACCTGGATTATTCCATTGTCTTCATTGTAACATGTGATTTGTGTAACATCAATCGAATCAATTTGCAAATCATCAACATACACTGTTGCCGATATTGTAGAATCGCAGCTATATTGATTACTAACAGTAAGCGTAACCGTGTAATACCCGGGATCCGTAAAAATGTGTGTTGGATTTTGCAAGATAGATGTGTTATCGCTACCTGAAGCGGGATCACCAAAATCCCAACTCCAAGAAGTAATCGGGATATTTGGATCATGACTGTAGTTGGCATCTGAATAGGAGTAGGATAAATCAGTAAAACTAGTCGGGTCACCATAGCAGGCAGTATCATGTGTAAATTCGGCATGAACCCCAACAACAGTTATTTGGATGGAAGAATCCCGTGAGCCACAATTATTATCGGGATTTTCACCTGAAAGATTTAGTGTAAAGTTACCAGGAGAACTGTAAGCGTGACAAACAGCCTGAGCTATTGGTGCAGATACTGTATATCCATCACCAAAATCCCATGTGTATGTATTGGTTGAATCGCACACATCATTGTTTGATGAATATCCTGGCGAACTTAAATTTGTTACACAGAGATCATCATTTAAACATAAAGTATCATTTGGTAAAGAAAGATCAATCTCAGGAGCTGAATGAACAATTATTTGATCAACACCTGTCGTTCTGGATCGACAAAGATTCTCGACTGTCACATTAACCTCATAATCAGGAAATCCGGTAACAATACATGAACTTTCTTCATAAGTGTGATATATTGTATCCGTAATATTTACAGGATAAGAATATGACCATGTTGTTGTTGGAGTACTATCACCAAAACACCAAGTATATGTTGTACCCGGAGAATTATCTTCATAGTTTGTTAGCTCAAACCAAAATTCTATTGGTGCACAACCCTCTGTTAATTGAGTTTGACCTGTATTGATACCCACACTCTGAGGAATACTTTGATTTGCAACCCAGTATGTAGTATCACCATCACATCCATTTTTGCCATGTGCAGTAACAACCAAAGGAAAGGCTCCCATTTGAGTATAGGTGTGATCTAATGGGAAGTCGGCATCTGTTAAGCCGGTTGTATCAGTTCCATCTCCCCAGTCAATTGATAAACTGTCAATACAATTCATATTCTCTGTCAAATTACTAACATGAACATAAAATTCAGGGTCTTCGAAGGTTGGATTATTCAAACAATTTTCAAAACTACTTGTATCTGACAATCTTGGCTTTGGCCGTTTGTATACAATAGCCTCCTGAGTTAGTGAATCATAACACTCATTGATATTCGAAACTGTTAATTGAATATCAAATGTATCGGTGTTTGGTGAGCAGGAAGCATTAATATAGGAGTTGAATTTATGTTTTGCTGAATCCACTGATAAACTACTACTGGTTCCGTCGCCCCAATCCCAGTCATAAGTATTAACATAACCGGAGCCTGATGCATCAAAAGAAATTGAATCCTGAGAGCAGCTATTATTCGGATCAATAGAAAATGTTGCCTGCAGATTTGGAACAATTGTGATATCGTGTGTAACAGAATCCTTACAACCAAATTTATCTGTAATTACCTGTTTTATTGTGTATGTTGTTGATGTCAATACCGGAGCGTATGTATATTGATTTGGTGTAGCCTGTGTGGAGGTAAATCCATCATCAAAATCATAAAAATACGTATAGGCGTGATGGGGTGTAGCTTCGTTAACAATTTGTATTGTACGACATCCTGTATAATAATAGGAGAAACCGGGTTGTGGAGAATTATCAAAAGTAATGGGGAAATAGTCAACATCAGTACACCCGGAAGAATCATAAACAGTTAAAGAAACAAGAAAGGTATTATCGTAACTGAATGTATGCTGAGGATCATCCAAAGTTGAGGTTGTGCCGTCTCCAAAATCCCATAAAACACTATCTATGTGACCATTGCCGAAAGTGTAAGAATCATTCACAAAGCTTATTGTTAAGCAACTAGTGTCCTGAACTGTGATGTCTGCAACAACCGGACATTGCCCAAATCCCTGAAAACTCATTAAAAACAATACGATCAGGATGGGGATACTTTTCCTGATCACTCTCTTTGAGGGTAAAAATTTTGATGCCATAACGTCTAAATTCTTGACAATAAATAAGGTAAACTTGATTGAAAGAACAGCTAATTTATGATAAATATCAATCACAAAAATTACATATTTATTAATTCTTTGTTTATCAACCAGTCTGAATGAAAAAGCGTAGCGCTTATGTTATCATTCTCATGCTTTTATCGAATATCCGTAGGGGATAAAATTTAATATTTATAAACAATCTAAATAAGTTATACCGAAAAAATATGCAAGGTAGGTTTTTTTCCGATTTTGTGCAAGTACACTTTTGGGGTATTTTAATCCGCCT
>CAZTAW010000116.1:0-10361 GCA_964611705.1 uncultured Bacteroidales bacterium | reverse complement strand
ACTTACGAAATAAACAGACTAAGGGATCTGCCCGCAGATCAACTGGAAAATCAATATCCCACCCATTTTACATGGAACTTCTTAAATGGTGGATATGGCGGGGGTTCCTGGCATTTCGACGGTTACCAGATCGTGAAGGCTAACGGCTGCCCCAATGTGGTTGACTATGGCGGGCATTTTGCTTATGGGGGCGAAGCAAGATGGATGAGCGGTTACCCCGAATATTACAACGGCATGCACAACCGGGTTTACGAGATCATGGCCATTGATGTTTCTACGGAAGAAGGTATCAACACCCTCAAACAATGGATGTACGATCATCTCAATGGTTCGGAAACCGGTGGCATAGCTAATTTTGCCGGTGGTGTCAGTAATACTTTCAATGTTGAGCTTATCGAGCAAGGGAATCCACATGAAGGAGAATGTATTATTACCTGGTGGGACTCGCAGGTAAACCATGCCATGACATTTGCCGGTTATGATGACAATATTATGTGGGACTTTAACGGAGACGGACAATACACCAATGATATGGATATAAATAATGATGGTGTTGTTGACCCGAAAGACTGGGAAATCGGTGCAGTAATTATGGTAAATAGCTGGGGAACATACTGGTGTGACGGAGGAAAAGCCTATGTACCTTATAAGCTTCTTGCCCAGGATCAGGACAATGGAGGAATTTGGAACTCACTGGTACATGTGATCAATGTTAAGGAAGAATGTGAGCCCATGATCACACTGAAAACAACAATTCAGCATACTTCCCGGAATAAGCTCAGGATAACAGCGGGTGTTTCCGATAACCCGGATGCAACAGAACCCGATCATGTTATGCAATTTCCTTTGTTTAATTTCCAGGGAGGCGATTGGTATATGCAGGGTGGAGACTCCCCAGGAAGAGATACACTGGAGCTCGGGCTTGATATTACTCCTTTGCTTAGCGAGGTTACCAACAATACGGAAGTGAAATTTTTTCTCTATATAATCGAAAGGGATGAAGATAATGTAGGTTCGGGAGAAATTGTCAGTTTTTCAGTGCATGATTATGTTCTGGATGAAGAAGCTGTTTATCCTGAAGAACACATTGCCCTGAATGAAAATGATACCACCTTTTTGGGTATTGTCAAAGAAGTTAATTTCAACCGCCCTCAAATAACAACCGAAACCCTTCCTGATGCAACATACAATCAGGACTACGAACAGCAGCTTGAAGCCGAAGAAGGATTACCCCCTTATAAATGGAGCATTTCAATTGATTACGATCAATCCACCGGCTCATCCGAATTCCCCGAAATTGATGATGTACAATTAAATCCCACAAGTAACGACGATGGTTACGCCATACAGGAAATTGACTTTGAATTTCCATTTTACGGGGAAAGTTTTGATGAAATTACTGTTCTCACCGACGGATCACTGACATTTGGCGGCAGCTTCACCTACATCAGAAGTATTTCGAACTTAAAATACCGTAAAGCCATTACTCCTTACGGCTCCGATCTGATGATTTACCCCGATCAGAGCGATGGCATTTTTTACGAAGGTGATGAAACATATGCTGCTTTCCGGTGGAAAACATCAAAATACAACAATCCCGGTTTTGATGTTGAATCAGCAGTTATCATTTATCCTGACGGCAAAATCGAATTCTACTATGGCGAAATAACACCCGGAACTTCCTGGGCATCCGGTGTTTCAAAAGGAGACAATCAATCATACACCATTGCCGATTATTCAGGCATGAATACCCTGCCAGATAATTTAATGGCTGAATTTACAGGTGGGGATTTTCCATTGGGAATGGGAATAACCGAAGAAGGCGTTTTTGAAGGGATACCTCTTTCACAGGGCGAATACACAATCACTTTTGTTGTAACGGATTACAACTTTATCTCAACCAAAAAGGATGTTGATTTTAATGTAAGGATTTATAATGATATCCAAACACAAAACACAGAAAATTTAAGAATTCACCCGAATCCGGCCAATGATCATGTGAATATCTTATTCACAAACGATAACAATAAACGTGTTCTTTTATTCGACATTACAGGAAAGCTTATTCGCGATGAATCATTTACCGGTAAAAATATTGTTTTTGACCTTGCAAATGAACAAGGCAAGCAGCTCCAACCCGGTTTGTACTTTGTAAGCATTGAAACGGAATCTAAAACTTTTACAAGAAAGGTTATCATTCAGTAAAAAAGAATGATCGCTACAATTTACTTTTTTTGTTTATATTAGCTATTAACTTTTGATGGATTAAGAAGAGTAAAAACTAACAACTAAAAATACTATGTGCAAACTAATCACTTCCGGATCGGGCTTGTTCGTTTCTATATTAAGCCTTGCAATGCTATTTGCATACACTGCTTCGGGCCAGCAAAGCAAATACATTTATACCTTTCCTGTTGATCAGGCCAGGTACATCAATCCTGAGCAAAATATCATTTTAAAATGCAATGGGAAGTTTGATTTCTCGAGCATTAAAACCGATCAGATTTTTTTAACGGGATCGGAAAGCGGAACAGTAATTTTTGAAGTTTTTATTTCGGATAACGAAAAAACATTGTTCATTAAACCTGAAAAGAAGTTTGAATACGGAGAAACCATTTATACTTCTATCCCGGCTGGAATAAAAACAATCAGCAACAATGAACTTCCTGAACTGAATTTAAGCTTTACAATTAAATCCGCAGATAACAAACAATTATTACAGGATTATTATGACCGGTTTTTTGAAGAAAGGCAGTATACATCAAATCACACAACAAACCGGGAACATCAATATACAAGATCTGATGACATGAATTTGCCTGATGATTACCCGGCTCCTGATTTTGTTATCGAAAAGGAAAGTGATAATCAATATATTTTTTTCACGGTGGGATCAACCCAAAATAATGATTATAATCCCTATATTACAATTTGGGACAAATACGGAACACCTGTATTTTATCAACGGGTATACGGGCGAACCCTGAATTTCTATAAGCTCAACGATGGAAGGTTAACTTATGGTACTTCAACAGGCCTGGATGTTTCAACCAACAAATATATCCTTATGGACAGCGCCTGTAATATAACAGATACATTATTGATGGGAAATGGCTATACTCCCGATCTCCACGACATGATCCTTCTCGAAAACAATAACTATCTGATGATGGCATACGATCCGCAAATTGTTGACATGAGCCAGATCATTCCGGGAGGTAAACCTAATGCAGTTGTTACGGGTTTGATAATCCAGGAGGTTGACCTCAACCGGAATGTTTATTTTCAGTGGAGAAGCTGGGATCATTTTGAAATTACCGACGCAACCTCTGATATTGACCTGACTGCAAGCTCAATAGATTATTGTCATGGTAATGCTTTTAAAATTGACAATGATGGTAATATACTCTTATCCAGCAGGAATATGGATGAAATAACAAAGATAAATTCCAATAATGGTGAAATTATCTGGCGGTTCGGCAAGAATGCAAAGAACAATCAATTCACCATCAACAATGATCCGCTTGGATTTTCACATCAGCATGATATCATCCCGTTAGGAAATAATCATTATACGATTTATGATAATGGTAACCTGCATACACCAAGAGTTTCGCAAGCCCTTGAATACATTATCAATGGAAACACGCTAACAGCCACTTTGGTATGGAGCTACCGGCACGATCCGGATGTGTTTGCACATTCAACCGGAAGCTATCGCAGACTTGACAATAAGAATAACCTGATAGGCTGGGGATGGCATTCACCTTTGGCGGTGACAGAAGTTAATTATGACAAGGAAATTGTATATGAGATACTTCTGCCTGAGCAAACCAGTGGATACAGAACTGTTAAATCAGACTGGAAAACAAATAAGTTTACCACCCCTCACAATATTAACTTTATGAATTATGCAGGTCACAGCGGTCCTGTAATAATGCCTTTGAAGATACAAAACAACACAAATTACTATCTTGAATTGAGCAGTTCACACAATCGCCAAAATGAATTTTGGGTTGAAGAAGAATTCCCAATCGGAATCAATGGAAATGAAACAAAAACAATAAAGGTATATTTTGAACCGGACTCAACAGGATATTATAAAGACTTCCTTACCCTGAACCACGACAATCATCAAAACACAAAACGGATTTCCCGACAAGTGTTTCTCTTCGGATACTGGGATGTGGAACCTCCAACCGTAGAACTCACTCCGGAAGAAGGTTCTGTTGATATTTCGCTTGATACCATTGTTCAATGTCGTTTCAGTGAGAAAGTATTGAAAATAAATGGTGATGAAATAACTAATCAGGATATAAGGCAAATGTTTTATTTTAAGGAAGATGACGAAGACGGAGCCGATGTTCCGTTTTTTGGTGAGATCAATGACAAAAAAACACTTATTACACTCTGGCCAATTTCAAAATTAAAACAAGACCAGCAGTATTATGTTGAGTTGAAATCTCATATGGTAAAAGACAGGGCAGGATATATCATTACACAACCCCAGAAAACAACTTTTACTACTTTGTTTTATGTTGGGATTGATTTTTCTGAAGAAAAAGAAATTTTGGTTTATCCCAATCCATTTGATGAAGAAATTCATATCCTCCCTGACCAACAAGGAAATTTTGAAGTGCATATTTTTTCAATAAACGGGAAACTTATTATGCATAAACATTTGAATAAAGGGGAATTATCCATACCAACAAAGATGTTGCTTCCGGGTATTTATTATCTCAGCCTTATTCACAACAAGCAGTTGCTGATCACCAAAAAGATTTTAAAGACAAACACCAAATAGATTTTGTTAAGCGGGATTGTTCGACTAAAGGCTTTGCTTCGCACACTCGCAAAGCCTTAGTCTCACGAAAATCCTTGTTTTATTGGGAGTTTTACCGAACTAACATTTCAAATTACAATAATATTTTTATCTATTTATTAAAAAATTGAACAATTGAATTGTAGTTCATTTTAACTTGTTCTCTGCTTTGAGCGGATGATTTATCAATCCGTTTGTTTATTATCTCACATAAATCCTTATTATACTGATTAAAAGATTGTATTAAACTTTTTCCTTTGTTTTCATGTGACCGTGTTATTTGAGCATGGTTAATGGTATTTCTGAGATGACTAAATTCTTGATAATTTTCCCAAATATCTTTAAAAATTCGATCATCTTTTATACGGTTAAATTCACTTTCAATAAAGTTAACCTTGTTTTGATCAACTCTTCTATTTCTCTTTTTTCCATTTATTTTCCATATAGTCATTCTTATAAACTCACGGTGTGCATAGTTTTTGAAGTTATATCCGAAAATGTAACATAACTCTGAAATTATCTGCTCAATACCCAAAGTTATAACCTGTTGAATCAAATTATGACTTCTACACCATTCAATTGCTTCTACTCCATTATGTATAGATGGGGCTTCTTCGAATTTTGATATTTTTGTCTTAATTTCTTTAATTACCGGATCAAGCTGTTTAATCTCATTGTATTGACTCATTTCTTCAATACTCCTGTTAATTTTTTCAAATACTGCTCCATTATATATTTCCCTGCCGTTAACGGTGGTCAAGGACTCAGTTAATTCCTGTAAAGATCTATTCAGTTTTTTAAGAGCATTTTTGTAATTTTCTTCATTTGTATTAACCAGTTCCTTATCAATAAGCTTGAATATAAGATTTGAATTTCCATTGTTAACCAACTGGTTTACCCCGGAAGTCCAATCCTGCAGATGAGAAAAATTTTGCATATCCAGCACTGGAATTATCTCTTTATCCTTTTCAAATGCTCCATAAGTAATACTTGCAACTGTGATTCCTTTCAGAAATTTAGCATAATCTATCAACACCATGGCAAGCATGGGGATTGAGCGGAATGCATTTGTCATATCGAAATACACATTGTCATCTTGCTGTAATTCGTCAAAAACAATTTGAAAAATCTCCCATATTTCTTCCTCTGAAAATCCTCCCGGGATGTTTTTGCTCACAACCTTTAATTCCGGCCCTATATTATTCAGGCAATTTTCTAAACCCTGATAGGGTCCCTTTTTATCACCTGTTTGAGCAGGGCTTACCCAATTGCTTTGTCTCGCCTCTTTTGTTAAGAATATAACTGCTTTATTTTCATTATTGCTCTTTATCCATTTTTTATAGTGATGACGAAGTACGGCTTCCTGAACAAAATGTGTTTTAAGTATTGTTTCAGAATTTTTATCTTTTATTTGATATTTTACCTCATCATAAGGATAAACACCGAGAAATGAAATAAAAATGTTTCGAGACATTGCGTTTGGTTTTTATCGTTTAGCACTACTTAATTCCATATTCTTTTAGTTTCTTGTTGAGGGTGGTTCTGGATATTCCCAGTATTTTTGCTGTTTTTGAAGCATTATTCTCGTATTGTTGATAAACCTTTTCAATATGCTCTTTTTCCGCCTCATCAAGGTTTTCTTTCATACTTTCATTTGTACCTGAATCATACAGCAAATACCTGTCAATATTACTGATAGTGGCTATTTCATTTTCATCAATATTGAAGAAAATATTTTTGATAATTCCAATCAATTGACGAAAATTCCCGGGATAGGAATAATTTAAAAGAAAATCCATTAAGTCATCAGAAAACCCAAGTTCTGTTTTAAACTCATCTTTTGTTTTTTTTATTTGGTCATTAACAATTTGTCTTTTTTGTTTTATAGTTAATGTACGCAAAGGTGTTGTTTCAATCACTGCACCTTCCATAGTTAATCTAAAATACAAATCTGAACGAAAATTACTTTTTTCTACCTCTTCATGCAAATTTTTATTGGTTGCTGCTATTACTGCAACATCAACTTTTATTTCTTTTGTGCTTCCAACTTTACTTATGGTTTGCTCCTGTATTGCCCGCAAGAGTGACTTTTGCATTTTAGAAGATATGTCGCCAATCTCATCCAAAAACAACATCCCACCATTTGCCGATTCAAAAAATCCTTCTGTATCTTCATGCGCATCTGTATATGCTCCTTTAACATGTCCGAATAACCTGCTTTCGAGGGTAGTGTCGCTTAATTGGCCACAATTCACTGAAAAGAAGTTTTTTCCTCTTCTTCTTCTGTCAGAACCTGAAAATATTGCCCTTGCAATAAGTTCTTTACCGGTACCTGACTCTCCTAATATCAATACTGTTTTGGAATCAAGTTCATTAATCCTGTCTATTTTTTTCTCTACTCTTTTAACAGAATCCGGTTTAGTAGTATCTGAAATATTCTTTTTGCCGGTTCTGCCACCTTCTTTATCAAAAATTTGGATATTCCCTCTAACATCTATCTTACGTTCTAATTGTTTAAATTGAGGCATTCCTTTAATCCTATAGGCTGGATTAATGCCCTGCCAAAGGCTCATCTTGTCAGGATACCTGGTATAAAGTTCATAAAATGCAACACTCATTATTGCGGTTCCGCTCGAAAAAATAATGTCAATTTTGCTTTTACCACTTTCATGGACTTTATCTGTTTTTTTATGATCATCAGAAATGATCTCTTCAATAATACTTGCAGTTTTTTCATAAACTATGGGAAGGTTCCAGGGATCGTCAATATCCAAAAACCTTGTATCAAATTGACATCCTGCTTTATTCCTGAATGTTTTGTCCAATAACGATCTTAGTTTTAGTACCCGAATTTTCTCTTGTTCTTGGCCTACTTTTTCATCGCTGGCAGTAGACAATAAGATATGCTTATCGTATTTGCTTTGTGTAGTTTGATGAAAATTTACATTCGGGCTGTTTTCAGAAACCTCATTGTCTTTGAAATCTGCAAAACCAACCCAGGAAATCAATGTTTTCATAATCTCAAAAGTTATTGATTTCAAATATAGTAATAAATCGGCCTTACTTGGAAGTAAAGTGGTCAATTATTGATCAAATTGAATAAAAAATGACCATCTCTTTCTATCTCTAAAATTGATAAAATCATGGAAGACAGTACAATAAACAAACGGAATCTAAATTGAACTGCAGTGCACAGTTCTTTTAATATTGATTACTGATACTGAAAATGGATTGCATTGTACGAATCTAATTTAGTGTCGGGATTAACAAAAATAAAAGGGTGGAAAGTCCATCCACATGCAAAACTAAAACTTATTAAAAATGAAAAAATTAAATTCAAACGAAAACGCTGAATCCGGTTCATCAAAATCTTATTCGGAAAACAAAGTAAAAAAAGTTTTTGAACCTTTAATCATGAAGGGCCCGATCAGGCAGAATTTTGTCGAAAATGTCCTAGACAGCAATGACTTGAAGGGTCGGAAGTTTTTGAGTTCAAATAGGGCACGTTTAGCTGAAATATTTGAACTATTTCAAGGTACGCCGCAATATGTCGTGGTATCTCAAACAAATGCGGAAGATGAACCCGTAAACTGCCTTTTGGGGGGATTAACCAGGGAGGCAATTCCTGTTATGATCCCTACAGAAGCTACCAACGAAAAGGCTGTAGCTGAATTAAGGGTGGCAAATGAGAATTGCCTGTGCATTGATCCCGTTATGTATTGTGTTGACTGTTTAGATTTCTTGATCTTTCTGAAATCAATTACCTCACAGGATGTAGACTTCAGACTGAATTTTGATGGAAGCCTTTACAAATTCTGGGTCGTAAACGGAGAAGAATCGAATAAAATAAACAGTATGCTGGCTGGTAAAAACTTAACCTGCATTGATGGAAATCATCGCACGGAGGCATTTATGCAATCCGGTAACAAGTATTTACCGGCTAGCATATTTTCGTCTTCCGATCTTGAATTTGCCGGATTTCTCAGATTGCTGGCAGATACCAGGTACGATAAGGGGGAAATACTCAGCAGGTTGACCAAAGAAGGTTTCCGCTTCGAGCGGTTCGACAGTAATCCTCCTTTGAACATGCCCCATGAAATTTCCTTATACCTGTCCGACTCAAACTTCAAGGTGTATCATAAAGATGAAATCCTTGCACCACTTGCTATAAGTGAAATACTTCTGCCAAAGGTAATCGGGATTGATCCCAAAGACCCACGTATTAAAATCATCCCACTCTCAGCATATGAATTTCTGCTGAATTATCCCAAAGAGGAACGCCGTAATATAGACAATTTTAAAGTAAGGATATTACACGGAGAAGTACCTTACCATGAAATTGCCAATATAACTGAAAAGACCGTTTTACCCTACAAAAGTTTCGAAACCAAACCAAAACTGCCGACTGGCCTGTTTATGTTTGGATAAAATCAATGATACATCAGGCGTTTCTGCGCCTGATGTTTACGAAATTAACATTTAAAAAACTAAAAAAATCAAATCATGTTAGAAATAAAATACATAAAAGAAAATAAAGAAATAGTTGTTAAAAGGCTTTCAGTCCGTAACATTGACGTTCAGGGAAAAATTGACAAGATCATTGAGCTTGACGAGCAAAGGAAAAAAACCAGGATGTTGCTTGATGGTACCCTGGCTAAGATCAATGAAGTATCTGAAATAATCGGCACACTGTATAAAGATGGAAAAACGAAAGAAGCCGAATATAAAAAAGCGGATTCTATTGTTTACAAAAGAAAAGCAAAAAGGTTTGAGCAAAGCTTAAAGCAGGTAACTGAAAAGCTGCAGGCCACATTAACCGAAATACCAAATGTTCCTCATGTTAGCGTACCATCAGGCAAAAATGACCAGGATAATGAGGTAGTTTTCGAAGAGGGGATATTCCCCGATCTTGAGGACAATGCCTTACCTCACTGGGAACTGGCCGAAAAGTATGATATTATTGATTTTGAACTTGGCAGTAAAGTTACTGGGGCAGGTTTTCCTTTTTATAAAGCAAAAGGAGCCCGGCTTCAGCGAGGATTGATAAACTTTTTTCTGGATGAAGCTATTCAGGCAGGATACATTGAATACCAGCCACCGCTTTTGGTGAACTCTGCTTCTGGTTTTGGAACGGGACAACTCCCTGATAAGGATGGACAAATGTATCATGTTACCGAAGATAACTTTTACCTGATCCCCACCGCCGAAGTACCTGTTACAAATATCTACAGGGATGTGATTTTAAAGGAAGGGGATTTCCCAATTAAAAATGTGGCTTATTCAAATTGCTTCCGCCGTGAGGCTGGCTCGTACGGTAAAGATGTCCGTGGATTGAACCGGCTGCATCAATTTGATAAAGTGGAAATTGTTCAGATACAACATCCCGAAAATTCCTATAAAACTCTTGAAGAAATGAAAGACTTTGTTGCATCACTTGTAAGAAAGCTTGATCTTCCTTTCAGGATTTTACGATTGTGCGGTGGTGACCTCGGTTTTGCTGCAGCCATGACCTATGATTTTGAAGTTTATTCTGCTGCCC
>CAZTAW010000115.1:0-10399 GCA_964611705.1 uncultured Bacteroidales bacterium | reverse complement strand
TACCACACTTGCCGGAGCTGATTCTACTTCGTCAGAATAATATGCAGTAACTTTGTAATTATACCTACCATAATCCGGGAGGTTGTCGGTATAGGTCGTATCCTCGGTAGTACCAAGTAAAGCATCATCCCGGTATATTTTAAAATATTCGAAATTTTCTCCCCCTTCGAATGTCCATTCCAGGGTTGTTTCACCGGTTTCAAAAACTATCAGAGCGGTCAGGTTTTCAGGTCTTGGTGCTACATTCAATATATAGGGAGAAACATAGGTCATAGCCTTTCCGTCTCTGTTGTCGGTCCAAACAGGATATACTTTAGCATTGTGCGACCGGATACCCAGATAGTCTCCGAAATAACCCGAGGCAAGTCCGGAAATCGGAGATGGAGTAAAAGCTACATCACTTACTTTAAAATCTTCCCAGGTTTCTCCGCCATCCAGCGAATTAGCGCAAAAGACCTCACATTGTGAGCTGCTTACGTTTCTGTCATCATAAAAAATAACACTTAAAGCGCCGGTTACGGGATCGCATGCAATCCACGGGAAATAATGTTCTTTGCCAAGACCTGTTTCATCCTGATTAACACGAATGGGATCGGACCATGAATCACCATTATCATCCGATTTAATCATGTAAACATCAATATCATTTCCGGTATTTACGCCTGGTTGGCCAATATTCGACCAAACAACGTAGATGGTTCCTGTATTCTGATCAACAGCCATGCCGGGAAAAGAATTTACACGCATGTTTTTTGATGTAGTAGTGGTTCTGATACCTCTAATGTCTTCAATTATCCGGGTTGCATCTTCCCAATTTACACCTCCGTCGTACGAGCGCGCAAAGCCAATGGCTGTTTCATCGCTCGGCCATGAGTCATAAATCGCCCAGACTGCATATACTTCACCATTTGGGCCACTTGAAATGTTTACACCCTGATTGTGACTTCCGGCGCTAACAGCCGTGCTGATTGCCTGGGGAGGCGACCAGGATTCCCCGCCATCATCCGAATAGGACAATTCTATTTCCCCGTCGTTTGCATTTCCGAATGGCGTCCATGCGTCATATAAATTCCCTTCGTATGGGCTTGATGTGCTGTTATCAATCCAAAGGTGATTTTTATCAAGCACAGAAGCGGAACCGGAAGGGGAAACGGTTACCGCATTCCAGGTTTCTCCTTCATCATCAGAATATGAAACACCCTGACCCAGACCAGAAGAAATGTATCCTACATAATATCTTCCTGAATTGCTGATAACTACAGCCGGATCACCACTGTTATAACCACCGGCTCCTTCAAGTTCGCCGTCCCAGGTTTCACCTGAATCAAATGAATAAAAATCATTGGCTCCATAAATTCCGGAAACAGGGTTTGGTGTGGAGTTGTTTGAGTTCAGAAGATTATCTTCATCATTCGGGTTAATAAAAATTGAATTCTCGCTTTGGGTCGAGTTTTCAGTAGTTACGGGTACATCGGGTGAGTTTTCGGTTATTACTGACATGGCTTTGATTTTGCTGCCTGTATAAACGGCCTGTTCTGCTTCTCTTTCGGGGTTGAGTGTTACCAGTCCCTTTTCTGCCATTTTAATCCAGTATCCGTTTGCATCAACACGGGTATCAACCTGTCTTTTTTTCTTGCCTTCCGCCCTTGATTCATCACTTACGGCCATTTTAATAATGCCTGCTGAGATAATAATTGCAGCGAGGGAAAGGAGGATAAAGTATTTATTTTTCATGATCGGTAATTTGATTAAACATTGTATTTTAAGTTCTTATAAAGAACGCCTGCATGTTATGGCAGGCGTTCTGTTTAATACTATAAAGCTACAAATTTTTCATTGCTTTTGCAAAAAAACTTTTTACTTAATGAGCGTAATCTTTCCGCTTGTAATTTGATCTCCGGTTGAGAATTTATAAAAATATATTCCGGGTTCGACCAAATTACCAGTATTTGATGTTCCGTTCCATTTTAGTGTGTGCGAACCTGCATTCAGGTTTTTATCTTCAACAGTAGAGACTATCCTGCCCTGCATATCAATTATATCAAGCCTTATTTCTGAATTTGCTTCCAGGGTAAAACTGAAACTGATCTGATTATTAAATGGATTCGGATAAGCTGTAATATTCATTCCGTTATAGTCATTTTCAGGAACATTTACATAAGGATCGTAAACACCAAAGAACATCAGGTATTGCGCCATCAGTTCTTTTTTTGTTGACGGATGACCTGCATCTACAAGTGCGGAAAACTCAAAGGATGAGGCTATTGTTTTGTAAGTATCTGTTTCGTTTGCTACCGCACAGCCATAATCCTCTTCTTCGCTTCTTAATACTACGAATGAACCATCTTCCCCATCGAGATAATAGAGATTGTAATTAAAGAACCCATTATCTTCATATGTAAATAGCATGTCTTCTGTAAAGGTTTCCGGTTCTCCGTAAATATTTACGTACTCAAACCAGCTTGTAAAGGAGGTGATGTCAACATTAAACATGGAATGAACCGGTTTTTGTTCATCTGTGTACCAGGTCCGGCGGCCTTCCATATAAACATTTCCTCCGCTCTCGAGATAATTTACAAGAATGTCCGATTCTTCCTGTGTAAGGCCGTGATTGGATTCATAGTTACCTAATATCACAAAAATGGAACCGTACATCTGATAATCTGTCTGTGGAAACTCCGTATCATACAGGTATTCAACTTCATTGGCTTCAATGGCTTCAATCATTGTCTGGCCATAATGCTGACCGGGATCAAGATCAATTACAAGTACCGGAATCTTTCCGATGTAGAATTCAGTCGTATCATATACGGCATAATCATAATCGGCAGTTAGTTCAAACTGAAACTCGGCAATATGGCCGATGGGTGTTGATGCATCAGCTTCAACTGTATAAGATTGATCTGTTGAACTATCGGCCGGAATATTACCAAATGAAAGATTGTTTGTTAGGATGGTTATGTATTCATCGCTACTGCCAAGGTTTCCGATGGCATTGTATATGTCGGAAGTTCCACTGTTTGTGACGGAAATCTTAATGTCAACAGTTTCACCCGGATCAATTTCCCCATTGCCGTTGCCCTGATCATCAATAACCACATAATGAGGTTTATCAAGAACCGGTGCATGAATACTTAATGTAAAACTGCTGTTCCAGGTTTCGTTACCATCCGTACTTTCAACATCAAAAACAACTGTATAATCATCAGGAACATCGGGTGCCACCTGTATCAGAAATCCGCTGTCAACGGTAACGGTTTCCTGAGAAGGAATTGTTCCGTAAGTTTCCGTACTATCAGAAACAGAAACGTAAACATCATTTGTTCTTATAGTAACATCAACATTTCCGGCATCTTCCAGGCCAAGGTTTTCAACTGTAATTGAAAGATATACTTCCTCTGCATAATCAATCTGACCGTTGGTATTTTCATCACTGAAAGTGCTGGATTCGTAAACACAATAAGGTCCTTCCGGGGAAATAACCGGAACATCCTGTTCATATCTGAAATGATTTCTTTTGGTAACCGTTACCACAATTGTATCGCCGGGTGTTTGCGCCGGAATTTCAATGGCGACCGGATCACCTGTTCCGTCAGCAGTACCAAGAATTTCGTAACCGTTGGTAAGTGCAATAAAAGAACCCTCGTCTGCTGTAACAGTGAAAGTAGTAACTCCTCCGAGCAATACATCATTGTGCACTACTGTAAGATCCTGTGGAACTTCCGAATAAAGTGTCAGGAAAGCGCCGCCATGATGATGGAAAAGATGGTATGTAACAACTTTCACGGAGTTGTTATAGGGCCAGTTCGATTGTTCGAGATAGTATTTACCGGCGGCATTTCCAAAGGCAGGTTTCAGTCCTCTGGAATCAGGATTTGTACCATAGTCGGGCAGAAAGTCAGTCCACATATTGTTATAAACACCCCAAACATAGGTGTCATTCACAAAAGAATAAGAAACTTCAGAGGCTCCGATCAAGCCTAAAGCGCCTGAATTTGCTCCATTGTGGGTATACCTGTGAAATTTCTCAACAAAACATTCTCCTGAAATATTATATTTTCCCGTAAGGCAGTTCACCGACATAACAAAGGTCAGGTCGGTATTGGTGAGTCCGTTAATATTGCTGTTTGAGTAGGCTGGCTCGCCCCAGCCATATTCGTAGCCATGATCTCTGTGCTGCAACAGAAAAGCTCCGTCATTGATGGCATTGTTTACATCAAAGGCATTTCCTCCGCTCCAGTTACCAAGTTCACTGGGTGATGCGGGAATATAACCGGTACCATTAGGTCCAAAATAGTCAAGAATGGTTGAAGTATTAGAAGCGGTAGACCAGGGATCAACATCAGGATTGCCGTCATATATTTCATTGATCCTTACAGGGTTTTTACCATGTTCATTTTTAAAATATCCTCCAACTGTTTCAGAACAGATCTGGAACCACCTTTCCGTTTGCCAGCCCAAAGCAGTAATGGGGTGATCGTAGAAATCTGCAGCCGTGGGCGGATTCTTTTCATAATTGATAAACTTGGTGATCATGGTTTCCAGTTCCGATGCATTTTGTGCTGTGATCCTTGCCATTACTATATCGGGCAGGTCATCATCATCCACATCTCCGTAAATATTATCCGATACACAGTAGTTACTCCAAAAGGGTGATGTAACCCTGTTATTTGCTGAGTAGCCATAATCGCCTAATATTAAAATGGCTGCCGGCGGTGTATCCCATGTGTAGTAGGCAGTATCAATATAATTTTCGATTTCTGTTGATGAATTACCACCAATTTCATTCAGTGTGGTAATTTTTGTGGTGATTCCCTGCTTGATCCTCCATTTTTTTATGGTGTCGGCCCATTGCTGGAAAACATCATCGTTGGGAGTAATGATAAGATATTCTGCACCTTCTTCCCTTGAAGGCTTGGTACTTTTTGCGCTGTAATCAATAACCGGTAGTGATCCTGAATTCAGAACCGCATCCTGAATGATGGGATCAAAATGCCTGCTCCTTAAGCGTTCTTCTCCAAACTGTCCGTTACCCCCTTTAAAGGTGATTTCTATCTCCATATCGCGGCAAACTTTAAGTTCTTTGGTTACCGGATTATATTGAAATGGAGTAATGCCAAGCATCACAACATCCACACCTCTCAGGTTTTTCTTTTCGCTGAGCTCAATCGCGTTTTCCGGATAGAATGCATTTTTTGAATACACATCCTGGTTCTTTTCATAAACCAGCGGATTGTCGTCAGTATCCAACGGAATGACGGGAGCCGGGGCAATATCAATATTTTCAATCAATTCCACTTTTGAATACTTGATATTCAAAACCGGTGTAGCTCCCTGAGGAATTGCAATATATCTTCCCTGTCCGGGTAAATCAGGCATTCCTTCATCGTTGGGAAGAAAATGACCGGAAAGAGAAATGGTTTTCATATTCTCACGGTTGATGTTAATATCATTCAGCGAGAATTTCTTAATGCTGTATGTAACAGATACATATTGTGCATTTGCTTCTGCAAGATTTATGCCTTGTTCATGTATGTTATCAGTGTAATTGAATTCCTGAGCACTTGCCGAAAAAGCAAAAAACATGCTGAATACAGCCAATAAAAGTTTTGTACGTAGTTTTTTGAAATTCATAATAATTATTGTTTGTTTAATTTATAATTAATCGTTTTGTTACGGATGTATTTCCTGCTTTGATATTGTAGAAATAAATTCCGGGTTTTACATTGTTTCCATTGTTGTTTTTACCTGACCATATTACTTCATGGTTTCCTTTGCTGATATTTTTGTTTATGAGCGTTTTAATTCTTTGTCCGCGGATGTTAAATATTTCCAATAAAACATAAGAATCCTCAGCCAGGGAATAGCTGATAATAGTATGATTGCTGAAGGGATTGGGATAGTTCTGGTTCAATCTAAGTATGTAATTATCTTGATCCTGTTCATCAACGGAAGTGTATATGCCATCAAAGAATTCAATGATCTTGGATAAGTAATGATCTTTGGTTGAAGGTATTTCCCCGTCAACAAGCCCCCCAAACTCAAAAGATGAAGCTATGGTTCTGTAATATGTTCTGTCATTGGCAACCGCAACACCATAGAAAGGATCATCATTTTGCATGATTAAATAAGCATCTTCAACAGGCAATATGTGATCAATGGAAGCATTGTCGCCATCGAAATCAAACTCCATACCTTTTGTAAAAGTGCCGTTTAAACCTGAAATATGATCAAGATCACCTGAGCCGTTTTCTGATGCTTCCAAATAAAAGTAGGGATGAGCCTGCGTTTGGGGATCATTGAACCAGGTATCTCCGCCTTCCATGTAAACGTTTCCACCTGAAACAAGATAATTGGCAATCCATTCTCCTTCCTCTTCAGTTAATACGTGGTTGCTGTCAGTTGTACCCAGGCAAACGAACAAGTAGTCAATTCCTTCATGGCTTTGCGGGAATTCATTTGCATACCGGTAATCCATATCCGTGTTTTCACAGCAGGATTCGATAACGGTTCCCGAGTTATGATTGTGATCAAGATCAACAATCAACAAAGGGGCCTGACCAACTATAAAATCAAGGTAATAAGTGTTTTCGTAAAATCCATAGTAGGAGAGAGCCGTTAGTTTGATCGTAAGTGCTTGTCCTGCCGGGATGCCGGAACTTGTTGTAATTCTGAAAGTTCCTGATGCACTGTCGTTAACATTTATGTCTCCATAGAATGAAGAATCATTTTCAATGGTAACATGAAATGGATCGGAAATGATGGTTCCATAGGTTTCTTCTGCTGTAAACTCTCCTTCATTGATGAGGGGAATAACAATATCAACTGTTTCATCCGGGTCAATTCTTCCATTTCCGTTACCGGTAATCGAATCCACAACATAGCTGTTTCCGGTGAGTAATACAATGGCGCCGGACTGGTCGTTTACCTCTATGGCATCCAGGTCGAAGCCTGCATTATCAACCAGGGAATATCCATCACCATCATCTTCTATTTTAATATATCTTGCATCGAAATTATCAGGAAAATCAAACTCAGTGGTTCCGGTTGCGCTTCCCAGAATAGTCCAGGGCCCATCCATTGATCCTGAAATATAGCAGGTATAACCTTCGGGTGTGTCATCCCCTTCATGCACGGTTATTTCGGTGTCAGGTCCGAGCTGAATGGTATCCTGCATATCAACAACGATCCAGCCGTATTTACCGATTGAATAATTGTCGTTATCCGGTGCATCAAAAATAGCCGGCGTGTCGCCTTCATCATTTTCATTGTTATTGGGAATCTGACAGCTTATCACTTTATAGATGTAATGATTTTCAGAGGACTGCAGTTCAATATCTTTTTCAACAATGCTTTGATGATCTATTACTACAATGTCTTCAACAGTTTTTGTTTCGTATCCGTTGGCAATAACTTTGATGGAATAGGTTCCGGGCACTACATATTTGTGGTAATCACCGACTTCAGGGTCGGAATAAACAGGAAACGACTCATCAAATCTTATGATAGCAGCAACCGGTTCACCGGTTTCGGCATCGGTAATATTTCCATGTATACCATAACCCGCGTGTTCAATCATTGAGATCATGGATGGCCTGTTGTAGTTGTAATACATCATGATCTGAGAAGCAGGGGGCTGTTTGCTGTAAGATATTTCCAACGACCATGTAACTGAACCCATGATACCATAGTTTGAATCTTTTGTACTGCCATTAATGGCATACATACCGGAGTTTCCTTGTCCGTAGTCGAGAAAACCATAACCGGAAAGATTTGAGTATACGGAAGCAAGGTAATCAATATGGGGTTTGTCGGGGCAGCTATCGGAGCGGTAGCTCCAGGGATAAGAAATATATTCAGTGCCGCTGTGATAGGCAGTGTGAATAACAAATTGATTGTTAAGCATGCAGCTTCTGAGGGCTTTTGATTCGGGTTGTGAGTAAGCGCCTGTGCTGTATCCCCATCCGTCCCACATATAGCCCCAGTCGCGGTTGAGGTCAACACCATGCTGATTATATCGTGTGCCTGCAACCCTGCCATCCGGATTTACCATGATGTAAAGCCAGATTTCACGATTGTTGATCAGGTCCGTTATTTCCTGATCATTATTATAAGAATAGCATAGATCACGGGCAAATCGGATCAGGTTTTCCGAGCATCCGATTTCATCGCCATGAATACCTCCATCGAACAATATTTCAGCCTCATCTTCATCTGTTGCCACATTATCGCTTATTTTCAAAGCAGCCAGTTGCCTGCCTCCGACGGAAGTGCCAAAACTTTCCTTGCGGCAAATGTCCGGAAAAGCATCAACCAGGCTGTCCATGATTGTTATAATCTCCTGATAGGAATGATAATCATCGCGGTTGTTCCAGAAATCTTTGTAATAAGCATTTAGGTTTTCGATAATTATTTTGTGTTTGAGCCCTAGCGATTTGATTTTCTTCAGCTCGGAAGGTATCACAAACACCAGCGCATAATCAATAAAAAAGTCTCCGTTAACTCTCAGGTCATACAAAGCTTTTGCCTCTTGATTTGTGTTAAAAAAAACCTTGACTTCCATTTCATCCTTACGCCACCCGTGCTGAGAATAAACTGTGTTTGCGAGAATCAGAATAAAAAATAAAAAGTAAAAATTCTTCATAGTCTAATTCGAACCTTTTCAATCTTTAGTATTACTGCATTCACATCTATAACTAATTAGATATGATAAATACAACGATAAAAATGATACATAAATTATCTTATACCGATACGGAACAGATTTTTTGCAATTATTGATCTTATGCTCCAATCGGTATAACTGAATCTAACAAAAAATGCATTGCATTTTAGTAAGATTCAGTATACACTCCAATCAACAGGGCACCAAATGTATAAAAAAAGTTAAAACAAAAAATAAAAAAGGCTATGATTAACATTTTGTTATGAAGGAAAGGATTATTTGTATTCCTTAACCGGAAGTTCTCCGTTTAAAACGCGGAGTACATTAAATGCAAGGGCTCTCATTTCATCTTCACCAGGGTAAATATGAACCGGGCCAAAACGGTGAACACGCTCAATGATCTTATTAACGAACCATTTATCGTAAGCGATTCCTCCGGTTATCAAAATCCCGTCAACTTCTCCCTGCAATACGGCTGCCATTGCGCCAATTGCTTTTGAAACCTGATACGCCATGGCATCATAGATTAGCTCTGCTTCCTTGTCGCCTGATTCAACGCGTTTTTCAACTTCGTAAGCATTGTTTGTTTTCAGGTAAGCCACCAGGCCACCTTCACCTTTGATCATTTTCATGATATGGTTTTTGGTGTATTTACCGCTGAAACAAAGCCTGACCAGATCACCAACGGGGAGGGTTCCGCTTCTCTCGGGCGAAAAAGGGCCTTCGCCATCAAGTCCCTGGTTTACATCAATTACTTTTCCCTTTTTGTGGGCGCCCACGGTTATACCTCCTCCAAGGTGAGCAACGATCAGGTTCAAATCATCATATTTCCGAAGGATGGATTTGGCATGTTCGCGGGCAACGGCTTTCTGGTTCAGTGCATGAAAAATGGATTTGCGCTCAAACAGCGGGTGTCCGCTGATACGGGCAATATCATCGAGTTCATCTACAACAACCGGATCAGTAATATAAGCTTTGCAATCGGGCAATGATCGTGCAATGTCGTCTGCGATCAATCCGCCGAGATTACTGGCATGTTCGCCAAGCGGACTGTTATGCAGATCATGTTTCATTTTTTCATTAACAAGGTATACACCTGATTCGATGGGTTGCACCAGGCCACCCCGACCTACAACGGCCCTGACATATTCTTCGGGAACATCAGCAGTATTCAATTCATTGATGATGATGTTTTTCCTGAACTCGAACTGGTCGGTTATTTTACTGAACTTTTCAAGTTCTTCTAATTTATGCTTGATGTTTTTAATGAAGATGGGTTCTTCATTCTGGAATACAGCTATCTTTGTTGAAGTAGAGCCGGGATTTATTGCTACGATTCTTATTATTTCCATCCGGTTCAAATTTAATCATTATAAATGACCTGGGATCATTTACGATGATTTCGAGATAAAATTAATGGTTTAACTTATAGCTGCTGCAAGGGCGATAGACAAAAATTTACTTTTTTCCGAATCGGCTCTGGATGTGAGAACCACAGGAGCTTTAGCGCCCATAATAACGGCGGCCGAAGAAGCGCCTCCCAAAAAGTTCAGGGCCTTATAAAGAATGTTTGCACCATCAATATTGGGTGCAAGAATAATATCAACATCTCCGGCCACATCACTGATTATATCTTTTTGTTCGGCCGATTTTCGTGAAACGGAATTGTCAATTGCCAGCGGTCCGTCAATAACACAACCCTTGATCTGCCGTCTGTAATTCATCATCGAAATA
>CAZTAW010000114.1:0-10424 GCA_964611705.1 uncultured Bacteroidales bacterium | reverse complement strand
TGTTTTTTGTGGTGAGGACCGTCAAAGTGCATTGGAAATAGAAGCTGGAATTAGCAGGCTGCATAGTTATGGAAGCCGTGATTTTTCATTTAACTCAACTGGAATTAATATGGTGGCCATTGAAGAATTCCAAAAGCTCTATTCAATTCACTTATCCGGAGATGGTAAAATTTATGCCGGTGGTGAAATACAGTATACCTATGAGGAGTCTAAATTTCTGATCGTATGCCTGCATAATGACGGACAAAATAATTTGGGGTTTAGTTCTGATGGAATTGTAAGCCAGACTATTTTGGGTGTGAGTGATGTTTGCCGGGCTATTACTGTTCAGGACGATGGAAAAATATTAGCAGCAGGATCGGTAATACAGCCAAGTAATGATCAATTGGATATGACCCTTATTAGACTGAATACCAACGGTACCCTTGACTATAGTTTCGATGACGATGGTTACGTGGTGTATAGTCACATTGATACCGACGATATTGCACGCGACCTTAAAATCCAGGCTGATAATAAAATTGTCATTGCAGGTACACGGGATTTTCTTTATGAAGTAAAAATGGATTTCATGCTGCTGCGATATTTTAACAATGGCTCAATTGATACTGATTTTGGAGATGATGGCTTGGTTACGACTACTTTTTACGAGGAAGAGGCTTATGATTACTGTAATGCAATAGGAATTCAAAGCGATTATAAAATCCTTGCAGCGGGGCATGTATACACGGGTGCTGATCTTGATATCGCAGCAGCTCGTTATATTTCCGGACTATATGTTGATATACCCGAAAATGGTGTTAATGATTATATTTATACTTATCCCAATCCTGTGAAAAATAGACTAACAATTACCAGTGGTATGATTGATTCGAAATATGTAAAAATTAAAATATGTGACCTTCATGGGAAAACGGTTTATGATGAGGTAACTAATATTTCAGATGGACAGGCAACAATAGATCAGTTTAATCTCGGAAATGGAGTATATGTGTTACATGTTCATACGAAAAATAAAAAATACAGTCAGAAAATTCTGATTCGTCAATAATTTACATTTTGAATCCCAACTTTTTAAACAATGAAAAAAATATTTTTATTTTCACTTTTGTTTTACATAGTATCCGCTTTTTGTCCTGTTAAAGCACAGGACCCGGGTGATCTGGATCTTGATTTTGGCTACAACGGCTTCCGTTTTATCGGCTACAACGATATGACGGTGAAAGCCAATGTTACAGGATTACAATCCGATGGTAAAATCATCATGGCAGGATATGTTGATTCGCTTCAACATACTGATATTATTGTTAGCAGGCTTGATACCGAAGGTTATGTTGATTATGCATTTGGTGATGACGGTTTTAAAACTTTTCATTTTAATACCATGGATGAAATCCTTGATATGGTGATCCTCGATGATGATCATATCATCCTGGCCGGATATACCGGAGGCAATACAGGCAGGCTTGATTATTCGGGTGTGTTTATGAAACTTGAACCGGATGGCTCTGTTGATGAAACTTTCGGTACGGATGGAGTGGTCGAAATTTCCCTTGATGAACAAACGTATGTTAATGGATTAAGCTTGCAAAACGATGGAAAGATCATTGTTTGCGGTCATGTCGTCAATACCACGGATGGGGTAGATGCTTTTGTAGGACGCTTTAATGCCAATGGTACACCTGATATGTCATTTGATACGGATGGATACTGTTACTTTGATTATTACGATACGGATATATTTGAGGCTGTGCGTATTCAGAGCGATGGACGTATTATTGCAGCCGGATCCGTATTTAACGTAGGTGATTTAAGAGAAACCCTGGTGGCAAGATTTAATACTGATGGCTCAATTGATGTTTCTTTTAATGAAAGCGGATATATAGCAACTTCGGTGTATGATTTTGAATATCCTAAATCAGTCCTTGTGCAGGATGATGGCAAGATAGTAACTGGTGGAAGCGCATACAGCACAGTAACCAATAAATATGTTATGATACTCTCCCGTTTTAATGCGGATGGAACTCTGGATAATTCATTTGCATATAATGGATATATTTCATTTGGTGGAGATTATGATACAAAGGGCTATGATGTTATTCTTCAACCTGATGATAAGATCATAGCTTCCGGCCAGTATACCGTGGATGCAGGAGATTATTCAGCATTTGTCATGATCAGGCTCAACACCAGCGATGGCTTCCCTGATAATGGTTTTGGTACCAACGGATGGGTGATTACTCCATTTGATTACTCAATAGCCGCTGCAAAATCAATGGTTCTGCAGGATGATGGAAAGCTTCTGGCAGCCGGGTTTGCCTATCGTGATGCAACGGAACATTTTGACATGGCAATTGCAAGATATTATACAGGTTTATATTCATCGGTCAAAGAAAATAATGCCGATTTTACCAACCTGTATTTTTCACCAAACCCGGCAACAGATCAAATAAAAATATATATACCGGGCGCAGAAGCGCAGCATGCTCAGGTTGGCATTTTTGAGCTGACCGGCAAAAAAATACAGGAATTCAGTTCAATTATTCAAAATGATATAATACATTTCAATGTTGCATCTATAAATGAAGGTTGTTATATACTGAAAATAAACACGATAAAGCAACACTATTCTGATAAGCTGATTATCAGGAGATGATAACAGAGATTTTCAAGACGGGTTTGACTCAAATGAACCGGGCAGGGATTTATTCATCTGTCCGGTTGGTTTTTTACTTTTAGTATATGCCCTAAAATGTGCTGGTTAAGTTAATGATTACATGCATCATTAGGAAATGAAAAACAAAGAAGGCAAGACTTCCCAGGCAGATCAATCCGGCAAAGGCAAATTGTTCTTACCTGATTTTTTTAGGACTATTTGGAAGAGTATAATTAAAGACCCAAAGGGCTTTATTTATATGTTGATGATTGCTTTTATGATCTTAGCTACCGGAGCATTCTGGTTTGGTGCAGCTATCCGCAATAAGGATAATATCCTTGTGTTTTTGTATTGTATAAGTATTGTGATTACATTGGTTTTGAGGTTTACCAAACTGTTCTCAAAAGATAAAACATTAATCGTTACCCTGATTACGCTAACCTTGATCTTTCTGTTAGCATACCTTTATTAAAACTTCTCATAAACACCCAGCCCAAACAAGGCAATATCGTATTTCACAGGATCATCCTGGTCAAATTTACGTAGGTTTTGTGTAAGCTCCGCTACTGCTTTCCAGTCATTCTGCTTCCTTTTTAGCAATCCAAGTTTTCTGGCGGTATTTCCTGAATGAATATCAAGGGGGCAATACAATTCAGAAGGCCTGATGCTTTTCCATATTCCAAAGTCAATTCCTGCATCATCTTTCCTTACCATCCAGCGTAAAAACATATTGATTCGTTTGGCAGATGAACCGGCAGCGGGATTGGCAACATGTTTTTCAGTGCGGGAAGGGTGGGGGAGTTCAAAAAATTTATTTCTGAAATTTATAATGCGATCTTTTACTGACCCTCCTCTGAATACAGCTTCCAGAGAGCCATTATTTCGGTAAATGTTTTGTAGTGATTTAATGAATGAAATTGTATCTTCCCATTGAAAAGTCCTGTGTTTAAAGGTGGAAAATGCAAGTAATTCCGGGTTTGTTGCATTCATTATGAAATCAAAAGGTTCAAATTCCATAGCCTCCATGAGTTTTTTTGCATTTGAGATTATGGTTTTTCTTTGTCCCCATGCAATGGTTGCAGACAGAAATCCTGCAATCTCTATGTCCTCTTTTTTTGTGAATAAATGTGGGATTGAAACCGGGTCACTTATAATAAATTCGGGCTTGTTGTATTGCTGGTACTTAAATTCAAGGAAGTCTTTTATTTCCTGCTTGCTTGTATAAATACTGTATTCCAATTTTCGGATTTCAGATTTCGATATTCATTTGAAGGCTGTAAACATCAGGCTTTTTTGCCATTTATACTTAGTATATGCAGCTTGCCGTGCCCTTTTTTAAAATCATTGGCAAAATCGTAATAAGCTCCAACAACAGCCAGTTCGTTTTTATTTACCAGTTCAGCATATTTCGACATGGCAACCTGTACCTGGTAATTCGTGTTTTTTCTGATGGCTTTAACCTTATCACTATCCTCATCCAGGTTGACAAAAGCCGGCGACAGCCTGTTCAATTCCCTCTGAATGGTATCCGGTTCGCTATCGTATCCTTTTATATATGCTTTTATTGCACCACAGTCGGAGTGACCAAGGATCAGTAGCACCGGGGTTTTCAAATGATAAATTCCATAATCAACAGATCCCTCAGCGCTTGATACCTGGTTACCTATATTGCGAATACAGAAGATTTTATTGACCCCGTCAGGTAAAACAGCGCTGCATTGCACCCGTGAGTCGGAACATGATATCATGGTAATAATGGGAGCTTGCCGGTCTTTATGAGATTTAAAATAATCTTCGCTATGCGATTGAAAAAACTTGGCATTTCCTTCTTTGATCTGCCGGATTACTTCTTCTGGTTTCATTTTTAATACATTTTTTTTACAAATATATCCTTAAATGACCAAACCAAAACAGTAAAAGGAAAATATCAGCTAATTATTTGTTATGTAGAAGTCATTCTACGGGAAGTGTAGACTAATTTACATTTATAAAACAGGATAATGGTTACTGGTATAAACATAACGTAGTATTTAATGGTTCTATAAAAATTTATAACTTTTCCGTAAAGGTGATACACGGTTTGGTATACTTTTCTCAGGAGTACTGCATAAATCAAAAGTATTGACATTTGTCAAATTAATTCAGCTTATGAACTTCTTCAAGCTCGCCCAAACCTTTCTTAATTGCTTCTTCGTTTAATGGGATTAGCTTGTGATAACGCTGCGGCAGGGACTTTTTCAATCCTTCCACAACATTCTCATATTCTAAAATCGGTCGCATTTTAAGATAAGCTCCTAATACCACCATGTTAAATACTTTGGTATTTCCCATTTCTGAGGCAATATGGGCACCTTTTATTTTATAAACGTTAATATCTTTTCTTTCAGGATGCCGGGTTATTCCATTTGGGTCATATAATAAAAATCCTCCGGGCTTGATCATGGGTTCAAATTTATCCATTGATTGCTGATTCAAAATAATAGCCGTATCATATTCATTAAGAATGGGTGAGCTAACACGTTCGTCACTCACAATTACGGTTACATTGGCTGTTCCTCCTCTCATCTCAGGTCCGTATGAAGGCATCCAGCTAACTTCCTGTCCCTGCATAATTCCTGAATAGGAAAGTATCTTACCCATTGATAAAACACCCTGTCCACCAAATCCTGCTATAATAATTTCTTCAGTCATATTGAATAATTTTTAAAATCTTTACTTTTTTAATCCTTTTCAACGAGTTTGCCATCAACTTTAATATCGCCCAGCGGATAGAACGGGAACATGTTTTCAACCATCCATCTGTTAGCATCAACGGGCGACATTTTCCAGCCTGAGTTGCAATTGGATACAATTTCCACAAAGTTCAACCCGCCTTTGTTTTCAATTTGATTTTGGAATGCTTTTTTGATGGCCCTTTTTGTTTTCCTAACATTGGCCGGCGTATGCACAGCTTGCCGCGTAACATAATATGTGCCGGGTAATTGAGCAACCAGTTCAGTGATCTTCAGCGGATTTCCCATCATCTTAATATCACGTCCATAAGGACTTGTTGAGGATTTCATTCCCGAAAGGGTAGTGGGCGCCATTTGGCCCCCGGTCATACCGTAAATTCCATTATTGATAAAAATTATCACAAAGTTTTCACCTCTGTTACATGCATGAATGGTTTCTGCTGTTCCGATGGCAGCCAGGTCACCGTCACCCTGATAAGTAAATACCATTTTTTGGGGCCAGGTTCTCTTAATTCCGGTTGCCAGTGCAGGTGCTCTTCCGTGTGCTGCCTGCTGCATGTCAATATTCATAAATTCATAGGCCAGCACGGAACAGCCAACAGGGGCAATACCAATTGTATCTTCACCTATTCCCAAATTCTCAAGAACCTCCATAATGATACGGTGAGATGTACCATGTCCGCAACCCGGACAGTAACTAAGCACCTTATCCGTCATGTAAGGTGTTTTTTTGTATACAAGGTTTTCTTCTTTAACAATATCGTTTGGAATATTTTCGTCTCTCATGATTTTATTCTCCTATAAGTTTTTGTTCGAGGACTTCAACAATTTCAGAAGGTGTGTAAATGATGCCTCCCATTCTGCCATAATGCGCAACGGGAATTTTACCTTCAACGGCAAGCCTCACGTCTTCAACCATTTGGCCAGCACTAAGCTCAAGGCATAAAATACCTTTCATTTGACCTATCATTTCTTTGATTTCTCCGTATGGAAACGGGTAAAGAGTGATGGGTCTTAAGAGCCCCACTTTATGTCCTTTGGCGCGTGCCAGTTGAAGTGTTTTCTGGGCAATTCTTGCACTTGATCCGTATGCAATGAAAAGATATTCTGCGTCGTCGCACATGAATTTCTCAAAACGAATTTCTTTTTCCCGTATTTCTCTGTATTTTGCCTGGAGCTTTTCATTATGCTTCTCCTGTCTTGAAGGATCAAGGTCTAGTGATGTAATGATGTTTCTTTCCCTTGTTTTGGGTTTTCCGGTTGTAGCCCAGGGGCATTGCTCAATAATTTCTTTGTCGGTTCTTCTTTGCACGGCGTCTTTAAGCTCAACTTTTTCCATCATCTGCCCGATAACACCATCTGAGAGAATCATAATAGGATTTCTGTATTTAAATGCCAGATCGAAAGCATCCGACACAAAATCAGACATTTCCTGAACGGCTGAAGGTGCCAGAACGATCATATTGTAATCACCATGTCCGCCTCCTTTGGTTGACTGGAAATAGTCAGCCTGAGAGGGTTGAATAGTACCCAGCCCGGGGCCCCCTCTAACTACATTCAACAAAACACATGGTAATTCAGCGCCTGCCATATAAGAAACACCTTCCATCATAAGGCTGATACCGGGGCTTGATGATGAGCTCATAACTTTTTTGCCGGTTCCTGCTGCACCGTAGATCATATTAATTGAGGCCAGTTCGCTTTCGGCCTGTAAGATAACCATACCAGATCTCTCTTCCGGTCTTTCAGCAGCAAGATATTCTATTACTTCCGATTGCGGTGTTATTGGGTATCCAAAGTAAGCATCCACACCGGCACGGATGGCCGCTTCACCAATCGCCTCGTTGCCTTTCATTAATTTTAATTCGCCCATTATTTCGAATTTTTCTTATTATTAAACTTTAATTTTCTTTCTATATACTGTTATTACACCATCCGGGCATACGATCGCACAATTTGCGCAACCAATACATGCCTCAGGATTCTTCATATAAGAATAATGATATCCTTTGCTGTTCACTTTATCAGACATTGCCAAAACGTCGGAGGGACATGCATCAATGCATACTTCACAACCTTTGCATTTTTCAATGTCTACTACAATTGCTCCTTTAACTTTTGCCATATTTCAAATCTTCAATTGGTTAAGAATCAGTGTTAATTTAATGTTACGAAAGTAACAAAAATTAAGCATACGGAATTGTAAAATACATTCTAAATTGGCGAACCACTTTCTAATTTAGACATGATATAAATAGGTTTCAATTTAAATTATTATGCATATTTGAGAGCCATGCTGTTTGGGACAAACAAGCAGGTTTTGTTTTTTTGATTTATTTTTAGATTTATATATTAAATTTCTCTATATTTACCGGATAGTTCACTTCATATTAACCAAATTTAGTAGATCATGATTTTATTTAAATCGTTTCCGGTTTTGAAAAAAACTCTTCTTTCGATTATTATCACCTCTTTCGGTGTTAGTTCTTTTAGCCAGGAACCAGCAGACCTTGTGATGTACAATGGTAATATTATTACCATTAATCCCGATGATGATATTGTTGAAGCTGTGGCTGTAAAAGACAGCTTGTTTATTTATGTTGGCTCCAGCATGGAAGCCCAGGCATATATTGGTGATGATACTGAGGTTATTGATCTTGATGGCCTTACTGTTACCCCTGGTATTATTGATGCGCATACGCATATGATTTATTTTGGGCAGGCCGAAAATCAGTATGTTAACCTGAGACCACCTGAGGTGACATCAATTGCTGAAATTGTAGCTAAGATTGAGGAACGCGTTAATGAGATTGAGCCGGGAGAATGGATCATCGGAGATGGTTTTTTCAGGCTGGAAGATGGAAGATTGCCAACCAAATGGGACCTTGATCCGGCCACATCGAATAACCCGGTAATATTAAACAGTATGGGAGGTCACTTTGGCACAGCCAATTCTGTTGCACTTGATACGGCTGGAATAACAGATACAACTGCCAATCCTCCAGGGGGATTTATCGAACATGATTCCCTAACCGGAGAAGTAAATGGTATTTTATGGAACCACCCGGGCATGGACCTTGTCAGGAAATACATTCCCGCTTTTGATACTTCAGAGTTGATTTATGATGTGAAATATGCCCAGGATGTTTACCTTGCTGATGGTCTTACAAGTATACAGGATGTTAATACACGCGGCAGATCACGTATTTATGCATACAGTAAGACCGCTTATGACGGTGAATTGAAGATCAGGACCTATATGCATTTTACCATCGAAAAACCTCATGATGCGATTACGGCTATCAATCATGTACCATTGTTTAAATTTCCTATGATTTCGCATGGTGGAAGTAAATTCCTTCTGGATGGTCAGCCACCCACCTCTTTTACGTATAACCCCCATCCGGGGCCTTCATGGAATATATCAACCTGGAATGCGGATACATTAAAAAAATATGTAAAAATGCTGCATCGCGAAGGACGTCAGTTATCCTTCCATGTGATGGGGGATGCAGCTATTGATATGGCGCTTGATGTTATTGAAGAAGCGCAGCAGGATACCTTAATCCCTGATATCAGGCACCGGCTTGAGCATGTGATGATACCTACGGCTCAATCATTAAGCCGTATGAAGGATTTGGGCGTGCTTGCATGCATGCAACCCGGTGCAATATATACAGGCGGGGATTATTACAATTATTACTGGCAGGATGATATCAACCGGCTAATGCCTCTAAGAGCTATGATTGATTCGGGTTTGCATGTTTCACTGGGGTCTGATTTCCCGACCGTTATAGAGCTTGACCCCCGCGTAGCACTCTGGGGTGCATTAGTCAGGAAAACATCATCGGGTTTGATCATCAGCCCCGGACAAAGAATTACAATGCCGGAAGCACTGCGAGCTCATACCTACGAAGCAGCCTACGCTTCTTTTGATGAGGATGTGAAAGGCTCTATTGAATCAGGGAAATATGCGGATATGACTGTCTGGACCAAAGATCTATACAATATCACCCCTCCTGAAATTCTTGATGCCAACGTTGTTATGACCATTGTTGGGGGAACAATCTATGATTATACCGGAATAGAAGACATTTATGCAGGTAATCCAAACAAACCATTCGACTTGCATCCCAATATGCCCAATCCTTTCTCAACAAAATCAGAAATAAACCTGAGCATTTATGATGAACCGCAATATGTAAAACTGGCCATTTATAATCTGAATGCAGAGAAAGTAAGAGTTATTAAGGAGGGGAAATTACAACCCGGCAATTACACTTTCAACTGGGATGGAACCGACAAAAATGGAAACAGACTTACAAGCAGCGTTTATTTTATCAAGCTTACAAATAATAAATATGCCCAGGTAAGAAGAGCTGTTTTGCTTGATTAAATGTTATTCATCAAATGACTTTATAATGATGGCCTGACCGCCACCGGCACTCAGGCCTAATACCAGTTTTGTGTTAGCATCTGCCTGAAACATTTCTACCTGGTATGCCTCGGGATTTGTTTCAATATCAGTTTTCTCAGAATCAGCATAAACTGTTGCCATATATTTTTTGTTATTGTCAAGAAAATCCAGGCTGATCTCCAGTTCCCTTTTATTTTCGTCGGTAATGCTTCCAATATACCAATCGTCACCACTTTTTCTGGCAATGGTAACATAATCTCCTATTTTAGCATTTAAAACCCTGGTAGCATCCCAGTTAACAGGTACTTCCCTGATAAAATCAAAAGCCGCATTTCCTTCGTAATTCTCCGGAAGATCCGCAACCATTTGCATTGGCGAGTATATAACCACATACAGAGCAAGTTGTTTTGCCAGGGTTGTATGCACTCTTCTGTTTTTATACCGGTCATCACCATTCCATTTTACCAGTGAATTTTTGTATTTTTTAAATTTTATATCGAAAATTCCCGGTGTATAATCAATCGGACCTGCAAGCATACGTGTAAAAGGTAAAATGCATGTGTGCTCCGGCGGATTCCCATCACTCCATGCATTAAACTCCATTCCCCTAACACCTTCA
>CAZTAW010000113.1:7013-10504 GCA_964611705.1 uncultured Bacteroidales bacterium | reverse complement strand
CTGCAGTTGGATCAGATGGAATATAACACTCTTGAGTATTTTCACATGTTTGTGTTCCCGGCCACCAGTAAAACCCTATCGGGCAGACATGCCTTGCCAGGTGACCGTCGTTCTCCATGTCAGGAACGAAAGCCGGCAAGTCACCGTAGTAACCGTCAGAACAATAAAGATACCTGCAACGGTTGTAAAGCTCGAACTCGTTAACGCCTAAAACGTTCATCGTGTCGTTGAAATTCTGAGAGTAATGTTCTAAGAATGGCGGTGGTAATGGGCAGTTAGGGTCGCTTCCATATCTTACGTAGAAAGTACCATCAGAATCTTGGACGTAATCACAGCTTTCGTTATAGTAATCATTAACAATATATCCTGCAGGAACTCCGCCAGTAGCTTCATCAAATCCATTCGGCACTCCTAAGTCTCTGTAATCGCAGTATCCTTCTTCGTCGCAGTAGTCTTTCAGCCATGCGCAGTCGTTGAATTCTGTCTGGTCGCTTATTCCGCATGGCACTCCGACTGGGCATGCGAATTCGTTTTGCACCCAGTCATTATCTGCTGTGTCTGTCCAGGTGTTTGAATCGTCGTCTAAGTTGTTGGTGCAGTCTTCTGAGGTTGAGCAGCACATCCTTTCATCTCCTACCATTGGTTCTGTGCAGTTGTAGAAGTGTGCGCCTGCTAGCGAGGATGACATTTGTTTTCGAAATTCGAATACGCATGTTTTGTTCCCTAGGTCTGAGCAGTTGCCGGCATACCTTTCACAGTCTGAGCCGATGCCTGCGTAGCTTGTTAAGTAGTGCTATTGTAGTCATCGGATGACTTGCTTGCAGATTGTATCTAAGTTTATCAATTAATGTGCTGTTAATTATTAAGTCATCCGATGACTTACTGTGACAACACCGAAAGTGATCGGATGACTGTCTTTTCCGAATGAAGAATAAGACATTGTTTTCAAGTGCTGTTTGTCGGGCGAGTCATCCGATCACTCGAAACAATCAAAGCACCACGAGCTTGAAAAATGCTCTTTCGCTTTCTGTTAAAACAGAAACGAAATACAAGCCGGCCGGCACAGAATGCTTGTAGCTCAACGTTGTTTTGCCACTGACCTCCGATTGATCAAGAGATTGGACAAAGCGTCCGTTATGATCATATAAGGAAACGCTTAAGCTGTTTGTTCCATCAATATCGAGTTCCAGGCTAAAATAACCGCTCGTAGGGTTCGGGTATAGTTTTACTATCAATGATGAAAAATCCGATACTTCATCAACGCCCAGACCTGTTTCGGGTGTGCTGAGCTTCACATCGGTATACAAATGAAATTCACCTTTTTGCAGTTCAATTTCCTGGGGGATATTGCTGACCAGCAGGCTGTCGCCCGTGAAATAATCGTACCAGATACCGGTATGCTGGAAGTCAGCATTTATTGTTCCTTCAGCAACTCCAAAATTCCCGATAATGCTAACATTCATTTCATCATCATCCAGTTGGATCTGCTTCATCTCACCATTAACATTCAGTGTAAAATCTTCGGTTTTAAACACATCATATTTCTTTTTGAGGTTGATTAGTTCCTTGAAGATATTATAAAGAAACTCACGGCGGCTTTGCTGGTAATAATCCCAGCGTACGGGTTTTTCGCCTAAACGGCCATTGAAATTGATAGAGTAATCATAGCCCAGTTCGCCAAACTGCCAGATCATCTTAGGGCCGGGAATGGGAATAAAAAAGGTGGCTGCCATTGCTACACGGTTAATCGCCGTGTTGGTATCCGTAATATCATAGTCGTCATTTGAATTGCCATAGGAAACATTTTTATACATCACCCTTTCTTCGTCATGGCTTTCCATATAACCCACTACATGCGGATTTGCCCATCCTCTTTTCTTATATGATATCCAGGAGAAATCGGATTTACCGGCACTATTATAACCCATGCTTGCCTCGCTGTAGTTGTGATTAAGGTTACCCCACATAAGCATGCCATAATCGGCCAGTTCTTTTTCTTCCGAGTTTTCCGATAGATGTTCGAGGATCACAAGGGCATCGGGATTGCGTTCCCATATCTCATCTGCCATTCGTTTAAGCAAGGCAATACGGTCGGCATCGTAATTACTTCCCCAGGGATCGTCAGGCCCTTTTATATTGTTACCAATCCCTTTGGTAAAATCAAAACGGAAACCATCTACTTTGTATTCACCCATCCAATAGGCATTAATGCTGTCAACCAGATATTTTGTATACTGGCTTTCATGATTAAAATCATTACCCCATTGCGCATCGGGATTGGTGAAATTATGCTCATGATTGTACCAGGGGTTTTCTTCTGTTGGTTTATCGCCATCGAAATACAACTGTACAAAAGGCGACTGGTCGTAGGAATGGTTTAAGACCATATCAATGATCACAGCCATTCCCATCTGATGACATTCATCAATTAGTTCCTTTAATTTATTTCCGGGGCCATAATACTTATCAGGAGCAAAATAAAAGGAGGGATTATAGCCCCAACTGCTGTTTCCTTCAAATTCGTTTACAGGCATCAGTTCCACTGCCGTAATACCCAAACGCTTCAGATAGCCAAGTGTATCTTTTAAAGCTTCATAAGTATGCTGTTCCGTATAATCCCTGATCAATATTTCATATACGACAAGCTCTTCCGGCGGCGGAGAATTGAATTCTTCGATTACCCATTGGTATTCTTCCTGCGAGGTTTGCAACACTGCGGCAATGCCTGTTGTTTTTCCTTCGGGATATTCGATCAATCCGGGATAGGTATCATCGCTGATGTATTGATCATTCCAGGGATCGCTTATCTGTTCCGCATAGGGGTCTGCAATCTTGATTTCTCCATCCACAAAATACTGGAAAATATATTGCTGTTGAGGGACGAGGCCGTCTATCTCCAGCCACCAATTTTCCCCGTCGGGGGTCATCTTCATAAAATAATTTTCTTCGAGTTGCCAGTTGTTAAAATCACCAATTACAAACACAAACTCCTTTCCGGGCGCTGTAAGGCATAGTGTTACCGTATTTTCGTCCATGTAATTGATTCCATCGCGTATGTCTCCCGGCAGGGCTTCCACAACTACTTCACCGCGCACATAATAATAAAATGAATCGGCCACCATTCCGGTATCATTCTTTGCCATTGCCTTCACCCAATGTTTTCCCGTACTTTCAGCAATCAGGGTATCTGTGATTGATAATTCATCCGTTTGTTGTATTAACTGATCATCCACATACAGAAAAAGGCTATCTGAAAAATTTCCTGCCACTCTCACAGGAATGGTATCATCGGGCTGCACGATCACTTCATTGTTACCGGGCTCAATAATGACAATACCTAGCTCAGGCTCATAAACATCAACAAAAATATCCAGCCCGCCCACATCGCGGCCTGTCAGTTGGGAATCTTCACTGCGGAACACAAATGCCATTTGAAGGATCTTTTCGCCCAGGGGCGCACCATAATATTCCCTTATACTCGGACCTATATT
>CAZTAW010000113.1:0-7003 GCA_964611705.1 uncultured Bacteroidales bacterium | reverse complement strand
GAGGGTATGTAAGTCAGGCCCGATTCTTTTACGCTTGGTTTCGGGTGTATTTTGCCCCCAGTTTGTTTTCACATATTTCCAGTCGGTGCCGCTGGAGCTTTCTTCCGTTATCACACCTGTGTGGGCATATACATCTCCGTCATAACCTGCCAGCCCGCCGTTTCCGAGGGTGGCATCAAAAGTTATTATCACAGAATCTCCTGCAACAGGAAATACCGGGCCGGTAGTGATCAGTTGCGAAAAAGCTGTATTTGAAATAAATAACAGAAATGTTAAAGCCAGAGCAGATCGTATGTTTTTCAGTTTTTTCATCAGTTTAATTCTTTATTACTATATCAGGAACAATTCCCTGTGAGCTATTGTTCATGATCAAAGACCGTTCCCTTTATTACAAAACTACGAATAAATGCATGTATACCAAGGTATTAATATGTTAAAAAAACAAAAAACCCGGCCAGCATTGACCGGGTTTTCAATAATTCATTACAAAACCAAAATTATTTCTTCACAAACCTGTTTGTCAAAACAGCATTTTTATTCCGTACCGACAGGAAGTAAACTCCTGATCTCAGGTCGGAAGTATTGATTGTGAATGTTTCTGTTGTGATATTGTCGAATGATTTAACCACTGTTCCTGTTATGGTATAGATTTCTATTTCTTCTACCCCATCCAGGTTACTGATGTGTAGTTCATCTCCTACCGGGTTAGGATATAATTTGAAAGCATTCAGAATTGCTTCATGAATACCGGTTTGTGACAGTGGTACAACAAAATCAACACAGTTGCTGTCTGCGTCATAATCTTTGCCTTCCCCTGCTTCCCATGCACCGGCGTTGAAAACGCAGTTGATTTCGGTTACCGTTACTGATTCGTCAAATCCATAGAAATCAGAGGGTTTGTAAGTAATTGCCCATTTGAATGCGTCTGGCTGGCCAATAGGAATAGTGAAGTCAACACAATTGCTGTCTGCGTCAAAATCTTTACCTTCACCGAGGCTCCAGTCACCGGCATTGAATACACAATTGATCTCTGTTACGGTATCATCCTCAGCAACACCATAGAAGTCAGCAGGAACAAAAGTAAATGACCATGTGCTGTCACCATTATCTGTGAATTTTGGTTTTTGTCCGTTGGCGCCTTCACCGTTAAATTCAACTACATTTTGCCAGGCTTGTCCGTTAACATTCATACCTGAGTGCATCATAACAGAGTCAGCATCAAAAAGATCTCCTACCGGACATGATTTTTTTGCATCCAGGGTAATTGTAACTTCATCCCAGGCAGTAACATAACCTGGTGAAAGTGTAATTGCAGCCGGGAATCCGGGACCGATCCTAACCAGCTTGGGTTGCTGGCCATTTGCGCCAAGCGCATCAAAGTCCACAACATTTTGCCATGCCGTCCCATCTATGTTAACACCGGAATGCATCATAACAGAATCAGCATGGAATAATGCATCCTGCGGACAGGATTTTGAAGCATCGAGCGTCAGTGTGAACTCCTCGAAAGCAGTAGCTCCTTCCGGCTCAATATTGATCGCTTCCGGCATCTGTGCTGAAGCCAAAAAGGTAAAACATACAATACTTAATAATAGCGTAAATTTTTTCATAACATTTGATTTTAATTAATACTTATTTTAATGATTCATTCAATATAAACTTAACATTAAGTTCAAAATTAATTCATTTCAATCAAAAATAAAAATTTTTAAGGGTTTTTAACACAGTCGTTTATTAAATATATTTCATACCATACTACCAATCCTCTTTAAATAAAATCAGGAGACCACGTAATAACATGATCTCCTGACGTCAATTCTAATTAGGAATGATGGTATATTTCATCTTTGTCAGATTCACTTCTATCGTATACTCGCCTGCCGTACCCGGAACCGGAATATTCGGTATATCTTCTATGCTTTCCGTCGGGCGGTAAACCAGTATGCCTTCTTCACCGGTACCTTCATCGTTGGTTCCCCATTGCGGGGCCCACTCACCTGATACTTCAAGCAGTTTCATACCACCTTCGGCATTCAGCGTTGTTGATAAGGTAAACTTGGTTAGCGTATCGGGATCCTGTGTGAAAGGGATTCCATTTGTATTATCCCATCCTGCCGGACAACCATCCCCTACCAGGAAGAGTTCTCCTGAAGTGAGCATGGTTTCGTACTCGAGGTTGATGGTATCGGCAAAGATGTAATAATTTCCTTCCTTATCTCCTACCGGGATAGCTTCAGGATCGGGAACTCCTTCATTAGGGCGATAGATCAGTGGACCTTCTTCAGGTGTTCCTGAGGCATCAGTTCCCCATTGTGGCGCCCAGTTACCAGGCACTGAAATGAACTTGATGAACTGATCGTCTCCAGGGGTCAAATACTCAACAATGGCATACTGTCCTTCGCCAACAGGTGTCATTTGCAGGGCTGCTGCATTATCCCATCCAACCGTGGTTCCGCTACCCAACAGGTAGATATATTTCTGTGGCACAACATCCTCGTAGGGTGTAATACCCAGGTTGATCACACCGGAATATACATTTGTATAATCGGTTTGATTGTCAATGTATGCCAAAAGACGGAAGGCAAAGTTCGACTCAATATTAAATGGAGCACCCATAGCAACGGCTTCTGAATTGATCTTGCTTACTTTAAAGGAATATTCCGTATTCGTGGTGGCAGCAAGTTCTTTCATGTTTTTAAAGTTGCTGTCTGCAAAATCCATTTCCAACACATAGGTAATATCCTGAAGCTGATCAAAATTGTAAACGGCAGCATTCCACTCAAATGTTGTAAAAATGCTGTCAGCCGAATCCTTCTTTAAAATAAAAGAAGAGCCATTAACCGGATTGGTTATGCCCGGAGGATTCGTTTGACTCATATCCAGTACAGGGTCGGTTTCCTTTTTTTCACAGGAAAACAATATACCGACCACCGCAGTTATTATTAAAGCAAATTTTATTTTCTTCATAGCTGGTATATTTTATTTTTTAATAATCAGGGTTTTGCTTCAGATTGGGATTGGCTGAAATATCGGAAGCCGGTATCGGGAAGATATTATATTTATCATCCGTCGCGATACCCTGCCTGGCATTTCCTTTCCATGGCCATAGATATTCTCCGCCGGTCAGCAAGCCATAGCGAACAAGGTCTGTCCGCCTGTGGCATTCCCAGTACAACTCACGGGCACGTTCATCCAGGATAAAGTCGAGGGTGAGCTCGGTCACTTCATCTGCTTCAGCACGTTCCCGAATATCATTTATATATCCCAGTGCTGTTCCCTGGTCTCCGCCGGCACCTCCTCTCAGCACGGCTTCAGCATACATCAGGTATACATCAGCCAGACGGAACATGGGGAAGTCGGTATCCACGAAGTTGGGATCGGATCCCTGAGCGCCCGTTGAGGTAATGTTTTTGAACTTGGTGATGGCATAGCCATCGGTGAACAGGCTGATGTCGTTGATCTCCTTGTTCTGACCTTCGGTGAAGAACATGGCGCGTTTGTCGTCCTCTCCGGTTTCATCCGGGAAAAGATCAACAATAGCACTTGTAGTCCGTAAACCGCCCCAGCCATCCGACACTCCAAAATCTGCCGGGGTCATCTCTCCGCCTATGGCAGCATGGATGATAAAGTCCGTTCCACCGTAAGTGGTGGTTCTAATGCCGTCAAAATTGATCGAATAAATGATCTCATCAACAACAACTTGTTTTTGTCCGTTATCAGCCAGAAACAGCTCATCATACTCAGGCGCCAGGGCATAGCCTGCACTGATTACCTGATTACAATAGGTAATACAGTCGGTATATCTTGCTTCTCCTGTGTAAACCTCTGCGTTCAGGTAAAGTTTTGCAAGCAATGTCCAGGCAGCTCCTTTGTCGGCCCTGCCGTATTCATTCATTCTTGCGTCTATCAGCATGGGTTCAATATCCAAAAGTTCCTGTTCGATATATTCAAACAGATCAGCCCGCTGGATTTGTTCAGGGAAGAAGTATCCAACTGCATCTTCTTCGGTAACAAAAGGAGGATTTGCAAACAGGTCCATGGCATGCCAGTAACTGAGGGCACGCAGGAAACGGGCCTCTGCACGGAAATAACCGATATCGGTCCGCAACTGTCCGCTCACGCCTCTCTCATCCAGCTTGGCGTCGGTGGTTTCACGGATAAATTCATTACATGCCGCGATCTGGTAAAAGATTCGGTAATACATGGCTGTAATGAAAACATCACTCGATCCCCAGCTTTGCCAGTGGAAGTCTTTAATTGTCTGGTCGTTCCAGGCGATCACCGCCTCATCGGTCGGGAACTCCTGGTGGTACCAGTAACCGCGCAAATACTGCCCGAATCCTTCATCGATCCCTGCAATATCCGCATTTCCTGCCGGTCCGTCCTGTCCGGAAACAGCCAGGCCGGCATAGAGTTTGGCCAATACTTGTTTATACGCAGCCGGATTGTCGAAAATATCCGCAGCAGTAACCACATCCGGATCCAGGGGTGTGGTATCCAGATCTTTGCTGCAGGAAGTAACAATCAGTGCCAGTGCTGCGATCATTATGCTTATGTTAAATATTCTTTTCATGATCATTTGATTTTTTTAGTTTATAACTGCAGATCCACACCAAACACGAATGTTCTCGGACGCGGGTATATGTTGTTATCAATACCCAGATGTATCTCAGGATCAAGCCCTTCGTAATCCGTGATCAAAAATGCATTATTTACGGTAAATGATAACCTGAGGTTTTGAATATTCTTGCTCAGGTTTCTGAAATTGTATGCAAGCATGATATAATCCATCCTGAAGAATGAACCATCCTGAATGTAGTAATCCGAAAGATACTGCGGATTTACAAAATCCGTATTCTGAACGCTTGTTGCAATATTGCTCAGGTACGGGCCTTCGGGTCTGTACAACCTTTCATAATTGGCATTTTCTGATGCCACATTATTGTATACATAGTTTCCGAAATTAGCCCTGCCGGCAAATGCAAAGTCCCAGTTCTTATAACTGAGTGATGAGCTGATACCAAAAATAAAATCGGGTGCAGGATCTTTGTAATGATATCGGTCATCGTTTGTGATCTCGCCATCACCATTCCTGTCAACATAAACACCTTGTATGGGTTTTCCGTCAGCGTCATAAACCTGCTCATACACATAAAATGAATAGGATGGATAGCCAACGCTATGGATCTGAATATTGTTTCCAACGCCTCCTGAGATACCTCCCACCTCGTATCCGTCATAAGTGGGATTGTCAGTAGCTATAAGCTTTGTAATTTCGTTTTCATTATAAGAAGCATTGAACCCGATTTCCCAGTTCATATCTTTTCCTACAATAGGCCTCGTAAAAATTGAAAATTCAACACCCTTGTTTTTCAGGTTACCTATATTGGTAAGGATGATGTTGGTAAGGTTGGTACCGGCCGGTACCGGGATCTCATTCAAAAGGTCTTTGGTCTCACGGAAATAGAAGTCCAATGAACCGTAATACCTGTTCTTGCTAAAACCGAAATCAAAACCAATGTTGTATGTGGTTGTCTCCTCCCATTTGATGTTAGCGTCATAACCTTCCGGACGGTAAGTATAATAGAAAATATTTCCTAGCTGATACCGGGCGTCGTTCTGGCTGAGCGTATATCTGGCCAGGTAAGGATAATCTCCCTGCCCGATATTCTGCTGTCCTGTGATACCATAGCTCAACCTGAGCTTCAATTGAGATAACCAGCTCACTTTATTCAGGAAAGGCTCCTGATCCATCTTCCAGGCAAGCGCCACGGAAGGAAACCAGCCCTGTCGGGTATCGGGTGAAAACCTTGAGGTATTGTCATTCCTTAAAGTAAATGTGAGCAAATATTTGTTGTTGTATATATAATTGATCCTTCCGAAATAAGACAAAAGGTAATACTCTGTCGGATCATTAACCGTGTCGGTAAGCTCGGGTACCAGGGCAACATTGGAATTGATGCTGTAATTCTTCCTGTAAAAATGTTGCCAGGAGTAACCCACCATAAAATCGACCTTGCTGTTGATGGATTCATAGTCGTTGACATAATTCAGATAGAATTCCAGGAGTTCATTTTTCTTTGTTTGCTCATAGGTGTTATTTACACCGCCCAGACGAACGCTGTCACCATTGTCGTAAGGATGATATCCACGAACATATTCAAAAGCTGCATTTCTGGGAACGAATATCGTCCCATCGCTTTTCGAATAATCGTATCCGAGATTAAGATTGGCCCTTAACTCAGGCATGAAGTGGAATTTGTAATCGAATTGTGCATTTCCAATGAACCTGCCAACATTGGATTTATCTTCTCTTTGTTCGAGCATGGCAACGGGGTTGGTTGTAGCCTGCCCCACCGGATCTCCGTTATCTTGCAACCAGGTGTAATAGCCGCCATAGGCATTGTCTTCATAAACGGGGTTGGTGGGATCGAACTGAATGGCGCCGCCTATCGCACCACGGTCAGCAAAACGGTTATCAATGAAAACCCCTTTTGCGTTCAGGTTGATCTGCAGATGGTCGTCAAACAAGTTGGGATTGATGTTTGCCGCAAGAGTTGTCCGTTTCAGGTTATCCGTTTTCAGGATACCGTCTTTATCGGAATAACCGGCGGACAGACGCCAGGGCAGGTTGTCAACGAAACCGCTGGCACTCAGGTAATGATCCATGCCAATGGCGTCTTCAAAAATCTGATCCTGCCAGTTGGTGTTGGCTTCTCCAAGCATATCCACAAAACCCGGATGCCTTTCCTGGATGAGGCTTCTGAATTCATCGGCGTCAAACACCTCAACCTTTCTGGTTGGCTGGCTTAAGGAAAATTTACCGCTATAGTTCAAATTGATCGGAAAACCGGTTGTCCCGTCCCGTTTACTTGCTTCCTTGGTGGTGATGATGATCACACCGTTGGAGGCCCTTGATCCGTAGATCGCAGTAGCGGATGCATCCTTCAAAACGGATACCGATTCAATATCGTTCGGGTTTACAATGTTGAGCGGATTTCTC
>CAZTAW010000112.1:0-10644 GCA_964611705.1 uncultured Bacteroidales bacterium | reverse complement strand
ATTCTTTAACTGACTTATTTCGAGGGTGTCTGCAGGTGGCAGGGTATCATAATTACTTCCGAGATCAATGCTTCCATCAAGTATATTATTACTTGATTTTAAGGAGGTTAAATCCAAAATCGCATTTCCCGCATGCGTTCTGATATAGAGTTCATCCAGATAACTTGGGATGTTCAGATCTACATTATATATTCCGCTCTGATCAACAGAACCGGAATTCAGTATTTCCCCTCCCAGGTTTTCAGGACCAGTCATAATATCAACCCTTCCCCTGTATTCACTATAATCTATAGTAAACGGAAGCTGAATATTCAGACTTACTGTTTTTGTTGCTTTATAATTGAAGTCATCGGATACCTGAAGTTCATCCATTTTTTTCAACCAATCGGTTTCGTCACCGGATGGATCATCTTTTTTACATGCGTTAGTGATTAAGATGGTAACTGCAATCAATAAAAAGAAAGGAAGATTTTGAATTTTTTTCATGATAAGTGTTTTGTTTTAATATTCATACGTAAATCCTTATTCAATTGTTTCAATGATCTTTTATACTGAATCTTACAAAAAATGCAAAGCATTTTTCTGTTAGATGCAGTTATACCAATTGGAGCATAAGATCAATTATTGCAAACCTGTTCCGAATCGGTATAGATAGAATGAGCCCTCAAATGCAGGCTCATTCCACTGGCATTTATCTATTCTTATGGAGAATAGATTTTGGAATCATCCCTGTAACCGGCATCATCTTCATACCAGTCGTCGTAGGATGTTCCACCGCTTTCTGCCCATTCTGCAAAATGCAGATATGCACCTGTAATTTCCTGTTTCTCAATAGGCCATTCAAATTCCGAGGGAATATCAATTGCCCAGGGTAAGTTGGAAGCTGTTTTATAATACCTGTCAGTCAATGGATCGCTATCATCTTCCCACATACCGAAATAACTTTCATCAACCAAATCTGTGGGCGGATAATCAGGTAAATGTACTTCATGTCCCCTGGTCTGGTCAACCATAATAAACGGATTCCAGGTTGTTAGTGAGAAGTTTGCCTGTGAAAACACACCAGTTGGTTCCATGGTGATCACAACCGTATCGTATGCAACCTGTGGCGCCCCTTCTTCGGTGTTCACACCCAAACCTAAACCAGGATGCGGCAGCAAATTAAATATATCGTCAAATACAATTATGGTAGGTTTTGTTTGCCCGTCCTCATGTCCGTATGCATTTAAAGTAACATACCCTTCCTGAATATCATATCCCGTAACAGTTAATTTCCATGGATTGCCTGTGAAAGCTCCACTGGCATCAGGTAAATTAAAACCAAAACCATTGTGCAGATAAGCGCCGCTGGCTTTTACCGGGAAAGTTGCAAAAATCTCAACCACAGAGTTGCTTGCATTGGTTACGGTATGGAAACGATAATCAACCACAACATCATTAAAATCGTAGTCTCCTTTACCGGGCCAGAGGTCTTCGAATGCCAGGCTGCCATATCCGGCTGCCGGGAAATAGTTGTCAAACGCCCTGTCAGGATCGGAGGGGTAATCGTCGTCACCGTCGGCAACGCCATCGCCATCAGTATCGGTAATTACATAAGGAACAGTAGTTGAACTGTACACACAACCTACAATATTTCCATCATTATTATTGGCCGTTTCATCACCGGCTGTTGTTCCGCCTCCTTCTTCGAACAGCCAGTTCAACTCAAGGTTCGGAGTTCCGGCAGGAACCACGGTTGCTTTATCACCATCAATTTCGGATTGTGTTCTGGCTTCGCTATAAACTCTGAAATCATCCATATAACCAACAAAATACTTGCTATAGCTTCCACTCCAATAATATCTTCCAACTTCAAAAGGCTGGCTGTTTGCCTGAACCGGTCCGACAGCAGTGCCTGTTGACGCAACATTCACTCCATCAATATAAAGATTCATTTCGGAAGTTCCATCTGCAACATACTTATAAGTTGCAGCAACATGATACCATGTATTCAAACCCATTAAACCTGTTGCGGATGAAATGCTTGTTTTGTCAGAAGGCGTTCCACCATCCGATTTAAACACTTCAAATTCAAGCCCACCATCAGTGGCGCTGAACATAAATCCACGCTGATTTCCGGCTTCCGATGTTCCTTGCTTCGAGACAATTGGCTTCCTTCCTGAAGTGGAACTTTTCGGATATATCCATACCGATACGGTAAAATCCTGCGGAGCACCGGAGCTGGCTGATGGCATGGCGCCATTAAGGCTTGCATCATCAATGTAAATATACTCACTTCCGTAAAAACGAAGCGAATATATCGTTGTTGCTAACGCCCTTGATGCTTTCTGACCACCAATGTTTACGTCAATACTGTTACTTGTAATTTCAACCGGTTTCCCATTGACAAAAAAAGTATTGTAAAAAGTTGGTACGCTGATCTGCGCCCGGTAAATACCATCAATGATCTTACCCTTGCTATAAACTACTTTCCCATCCTCAGATGTAATATTAACAACTTCATCATTTGATCCATGCACAAGAACATCAACATTTTTTGTCAATTTCCAGTCGAAGGAGGAAGCTATTTGTAGTTGTTCAATATTTTTGTTTTGCTGTATTTCACTTTCGTCATTGAAAGTTTTCTGGCATGCGACAACTACCATTGCGGCCAGAAAAATCAGAATTATTGGTTTACGTATCATAGTTCCATGTTTTAATTATTTACTGTTTTGTTTAAGGAGAATATATTTTTGAATCATCCCTGTATCCGGGATTGTTTTCATACCAATCATTATAGGCTGTTCCACCGCTTTCTGCCCATTCTGCAAAATGCAGATACACACCTGTAATTTCCTGTTTCTCAATCGGCCAGTCAAATTCAGCCGGTATATCTATAGCCCAGGGTAAATTTGTTTCCGTTTTGTAATACCTGTCGGTCAGGGGATCGCTGTCATCTTCCCACATTCCGAATTTGCTGTTATCAACCAAATCTGTGGGCGGGTAATCAGGTAAATGTACTTCATGTCCCCTGGTCTGGTCAACCATAATAAACGGATTCCAGGTTGTTAGTGAGAAGTTTGCCTGTGAAAACACACCATTTGGTTCCATGGTGATCACAACCGTATCGTATGCAACCTGTGGCGGCCCTTCTTCGGTGTTCACACCCAAACCTAAACCGGGATGCGGCAGCAAATTAAAAATATCGTCAAATACAATGATGGTAGGTTTTGTTTGCCCGGCTTCATGTCCGTATGCATTTAAAGTAACATATCCTTCCTGAATATCATATCCCGTAACGCTTAATTTCCAGGGATTTCCCGTAAAAGCTCCACTGGCCTCCGGCAGGTTAAAACCAAAGCCATTGTGCAGATATGCACCACTGGCTTTCACCGGAAAAGTTGCGAAAATTTCCACAACAGAATTCAATGCATTGGTTACAGTATGAAAACGGTAATCAACCACAACATCATTAAAGTCATAATCGCCTTTACCGGGCCAGAGGTCTTCAAATGCCAGGCTGCCATATCCTGCTGCCGGGAAATAGTTATCAAAAGCACGTGTTGGATCTGTAGGATAATCGTCGCCTGAATCAGGAATACCATCACCATCCGTATCTACCACATAGCTAAAAGGTACATCCGTACTTAAAGAAAATCCGGCAAATAGCATAGCGTCACTGTGGTGTCCACTTGCATCAGCACATCTATAACCTAAACTTAATTCATCAAATTTATAGTATGCAAGGAAACCTGCCTGGGTTCCATCAAGCGTATTATTCATATCATTATTGATTTCTGTTTGGGAACGTGCATAATTCCATATCCTTACCTCATCCATTTTTCCGTTCATTTTTTGATCCCAGGACAAAAACTGATATGTTCCGGCAGGAAATGCATAAGTTGTTGCAGGAATTGTTCCATTGAAGTTCAGGCTTACCGGACTCCCATTTATATAAAGTTTAATACGATCGTTTGAATTGGCCTGTGTTCCATCATAAACAGCAGCAAAATGATACCAGGTATCATTTGAGATTGTAGTGGCATAATCGGGCCAGTATGCATATGTATTGCTGCCATTACCAACTTCTATATAAAATTTCGACATATAAGTTGCGACAGAAATATCCTGCCCGTGACCAAGGAATTTGTGGAACAACCTGGCATAGGCCGTTGTATTTGTTTGCTTAACCCAGGCCGACACTGTAAATGCAGATGCATTATTTAGGGCTGTAATATCTTGTATCTCGCAATAAGCCGTTCCATCAAAATAAACTGATTTGTTTGTAGTTAACAGAGATTTTTTAGAAGGAAAACTATAGCTTAGTATTTTCCCCGAAATGGGCATTTCATCATTATTAATATAAACACTACCCACACTTTTTGGGATATTGATGGTAACCGAAAGATTTTCGTTTTGACCCTGGTGGAAACCTTTATAATAAATAATTTGGTCATCATCGGAGGTAATACGCATAATACGAGGCTGCTCACTGGAAATATTAACACGGATATTTTCCGTAAGTTTCCAGTCGAAGCCATCAACGATCCGAAGGTCTTCCATACTTGTTGGTTCAACCGATGGATTTTCCTCCTGATCAAATTGCTTTTTACATCCTGTTATTGTTGCGAGCGCTATCAGCAAAATCAAGATGGTTATTTTTCTTGCATTCATGGCAAAAGATATTTTTATCCTTTTTAAACTTATCAAACCCAACACCAAATAAATCACATAGCTGATTTACAAGTATTTAGTTAGCTCAACGACAAGAGTATTTTTCCCATTTTGGGAATAAATTTCTAACAATGAAACGTTGATAATGTTTACAAAAGAGGGCTTGTGTTCGTATTAAAAGGATGTATCTTTGTTCAGGATAATTAAACAAGCAAGGCTATTTGCCAAAACTAATCAACGCAATAAAAGAGCTTTTCACGAAAAGGTTTTACCTTTTCTTCTGGCTGATCATCGCATTTGCCGGAGTACTTGTTTATACCAATTCGCTTGATGCGGAATTTCAACTGGATGATAATTTCCATATTCTTAACAGGGAAGATATACAAAACATCCATAGCTACAACGACCTGCAAAAATGGATTAACTTCAACGAAAGACCTTTATCGTCCTTCACACTTGCTGTTAATTATCAGTTGCACGGATTTAATGTTTTCGGTTATCATGTATTTAATATTTTTGTTCATATACTGGCAGCAATTCTTGTATATCTGCTTGCCAATCAAATTCTCCAATCCCCTGTTATCAGAAAAAAAGAAGTAAAACAACACCGGCGGCTCATTGCCTTTTTCTGCGGGCTTATTTTTGTGATGCATCCCATACAAACACAATCCGTTACATACATAATTCAAAGAATGACATCCCTGGCAGGCCTTTTTTATTTAATGTCGGTATATTTCTATATCAAAGGCAGATTTTCTTTCATTAAAAACAGGCCATCAACAGCAACAACGCTTTTAACACTGGCTTTTGCTTCAGCAGTGCTGGCAATGCTATCGAAACAAACAGCCATTACAATTCCTATCGCATGGCTGATGGTGGAATTTTTCTTTGTCAGGGATAAAAACAAAAAACCCTGTAAAAAATTCCTTATTTCAGGATTCCTGATACTTGTCACGGCTGTAGTACTTATTTTTTGCTTTATTGAAATCCCTCGAGAAACCGATCAGGTATCGCGATATGACTACGGTATCACACAGTTACGCGTTTTCACCAAATACTTGCAATTATCGGTTTTCCCAATTGTTCAAAACCTGGATTACGACTTCCCGATTTCACATTCGCTGCGAGGCGCCAAAGAAATTATAAGCCTTATTGTTGTTGTTCTTTTTATTATTACAGGAGTGGCCTTATTTAAAAAACACCCCGTTTATTCGTTTTCTATATTTTGGTTTATCCTGACATTATCTGTCGAATCCACGATCATTCCGATCAGCGATGTGATTTTTGAACATCGCCTTTACCTGCCCATCTTCGGTGTCATCATGATACTGGTTACCTTATTATTTGAACTATTGGGTAAAAAGAACGTTAAAATTTTTATTGTTGTGATGATGCTTGTCTCCCTGTTTTATGGCATTCTCACCTATGCACGGAATGAAGTATGGCAAACCAATTATACACTTTGGCAGGACGTGGTAAAAAAATCACCTGACAAATCAAGGCCCCATTTGAATTATGGAAATGCGTTGCTTGAACGTGGTGACATGCGAAGTGCAATTCTTCATTTTACCAAAGCCATTGAAGCCGACCCGCAAAACTGGTCCGCTTATTTTAACCGGGGAAATGTAAGAATAAATACCGGAAATTACGAGGGAGCCATTCAAGACCTGAATATTTTCATCGAACAATACCCTGATTTACCCGATCCACACAATAATTCAGGTAAAGCTAAAATGCTTGCCGGCGACTTTAGCGGTGCCTTCATGGAATTCAATAAAACCATTACCCTGGACTCTACTTATGAAAAAGCCTGGTTTAACCGCGGAAACACAAGAATGCTGGTAGGTGACTATAAAGGTGCCATTGATGACTTTAGAAAAGCAATTCAGTTAAAAACCAACAATCCTCCTGCCTATAACAACATCGCACAGGCATATGTTAACCTGAACAAGCCCGACAGCGCTTTATATAATTTCAACAAGGCTGTAGAACTCGATCATAATTATGCCAAAGCTTACTTTAACAGAGCAAATCTATACCTCACAATTAATCAATATCAGAAAGCACTGCAAGATCTTAACAGAACGATAAGCATTGACCCTTCACATGGTAAGGCATATCAGGGAAGAGGCTTGTTAAATTATAAAAGAAAAAATTACAGGCAGGCTTTTTATGACCTGAGCAAAGCAAGAGAGCATGGCATTGAGATTAGTGCGGAATTTATTAATAAGGTGGAAACAAAAATGATCAGGCAATCTGATCAGTAAAGATATAAGACATTGGTTGACGGAAAAAAAATACTGATTATTATCCCCGCTTATAATGAAGCAGAATGCATCACGGATATTATATACGAGATCAGGAACACCTATCCGGGATATGATATTCTGGTGGTAAATGACGGGTCAACCGATGCAACGGGCAGATTGGCAAAATACACCAACAAGGCTATAGTCGTTAACCTGCCATATAATCTTGGTATTGGGGGTGCAGTTCAAACAGGATTTAAATATGCAAAAAAGCATAATTATGATGTAGCTTTACAATTCGATGGGGATGGACAGCATATGGTGGGGGAGATCAGAAAAATCGTTGACCCTGTGCTGAGAAATGAAACAGATTGCATGATCGGATCCCGCTTTGTTCAAAATCTCGGTGAATTCAAGCCAATTCTTTTGAGGCGTATTGGGATTCGTATTTTTGAGATATCAAGCTATTTACTGGCCGGTCAGAAAATCAAAGACCAGACATCCGGTTTCAGGGCATACAATAAAGACATAATTAATTTCCTGTCGAGTTACTACCCTGTTGATTACCCTGAACCAGAGATCATTGTTTTACTTGGGAAAAACGGATTCAGGCTGAAAGAGGTTTACACACAAATGCGTGAACGACAAGGTGGTATATCATCCATACCTGTCCAAAAGGGACCTTATTATATGATAAAAGTGTTACTTTCGATGCTGATGGCAACACTCAGACAAAAAAGAATAAAAAACAGAAACCATGTATAGTTCAAGAATTCAAACCATTGCTATAATCGGCAGTTTGCTGCTGATTTTTTTCATACTTTTTCTGATCAGGAAAAGAAGGCTCAAAGAAGAGTATTCCATTTTGTGGCTTTTTTTCGGATTGATATTTTTTATCCTGGCCGTTTGGCGGGGAAGTGTGGATTATATAGCCGAGTTGGTTGGCATTGCTTACTCTCCGGCTGCTCTTTTTCTCATACTGTTGATGGCCATTTTTATCATTATGATTGAATTTTCGCTGATCATCTCACAAATATCCGATCTCAACAAGCACCTCGCGCAGGATGTGGGAATATTAAAAGAAGAACTTGAAAGAATCAAGAAACACATTGAATATAAAGAAGAAGAGGAAGAGAAGAAGGAAATATCCGATTTTGATAAGATGGCGGATAAGACGTAAAGATTATTCAATCATTAATATTTTTGAGTAAAGATCACTGTATTGATCAACACAGGAAGACAATTCGTATTTCTTCACAGCTTCATTTTCCCATTTTGACAGGTAAGCTTCTTTCAGCGAATTAATCAATGAAGCGATGGTATAATCTTTCATTTTGATAAACTTACCTGAAACAACTTCTTTTAAAGCGCCCATATCAGAAGAAACAACAGGCGCTCCTAATGAAATCGTTTCCACAGCCGCATAACAAAATCCTTCGCTTGCCGATGGGATCACAATACAGGAGGAATGCAACATCTCTGTTTTTAATTTTTGTTCCGGTAGATGATTCATTAGAAGAATCTTGTTTTGCATACCAGCCATTTTGATTTTCTGCTGAATAAAACGGTAAATTTTTGCTGGTTCGGGAGCTGTAATAATTTTCATCCTTGAATCCGGGTAAATTTTCAGAAATTGAACAGATGCTTCCATCAGCAAATCAATTCCTTTTGAGGGGCCAAGTCTGCCAAAAAAGATAAAGGTAAATTGTTTGGGTCGTTCCGGTGAAACTCTTTTTACAGGATATTGGATACCATTATAAATTCTTGTAATCCTATTGCGGTCAACACCATTCTCCGTAAGACATTTTGCCGTATAGTCAGATACAGCAATAAACTGATCAAAATTCAGCGACAGGATGAACTTTTCATAAAGATAAAACAACCGGCGACTTATCGGGTTAATAAAGGGCAATTGAAACCACAATTTACCCCACGCTTCATGAAAAGTGATCACCACTTTTTTGTTCAATAGTTTTGCAGCCCACCAGGCAGGAAATGCTGCATTGAATGAAGTGGTGTGAATAAAATCAAATCGCCTGGCATAATTGATTACAAAACCGACACTGAAAAAGGTAAACAGAAACCGGTTAAAAAGACTTAACCGTCTTATATCAACGCCATTTATAATTTCCCGTTTTGGTAATTTTCGTTTGTAGCGGTTAGTTATCACCATGATTTCATGTCCGCTTTCCGCCTGTTTTTCTGCGAGGGCTTTGAACAGACGCTCAACACCCCCAATGTGCGGATAATAATATTCCAAAACGAAAAGAATCTTCATTATGTTTGGCCAAATTTCTTTTCCAGCAAATTAACGAATTCTTTTGCATACTTTTCCCAGGAAAATTTTGCAGCTTGCTGAAAACCTCTTTCTATCATTTCTTTTCTCAGATCATCACTTTCTGTTAGTAATTCCATTTTCTCAACAAGCTCACTAACATTATAAGGATCAAAATAAAGCGCTGCCTCCCCTCCTACTTCAGGCAAACTGGAACTTTTTGAAGTAATTACAGGTGTGCCACAAGCCATTGCCTCCAAAACCGGAAATCCAAAGCCCTCATAAAAGGAAGGATAAATAAATGCTTCAGCCAGGGAAAAAAACACCGGAAGTTCTTCTCTTAGCAGATAACCAGGGAGAATAATTTCAGACCTGAAAGGATGGTTCTTTAGTTTCTTAAAAAACCTTCTTGATTTCCAGCCTTTACCTCCCACTATTAACAACTTATGATTTGTTTGGTTTTTTTGTTTGAATTGCTCGAAAGCCGCTAAAAGACTGATAAGGTTTTTTCGGGGTTCAATTGTTCCCACAAAAAGAAAATAAGGTTGTTGGATTCCATATTTTGTAAGCACTGAAATATCTTTTATAGGCTTAAACATTTCATCCTTACCAAGATGGATAAAAGCTGTTTTATCTTTCGCCTGTGGAGAATAAGCAATCACATCATTTTTTGTGTTTTTTGAGTTTGTGACGATAAGATCAGCCCTTTTTAATATCCCCGGTAAAAATAATCTCTGCAATAACTGACTGTAGAATTTGTGAAACTGAGGAAATTTGATCGGAGTCAGATCATGAATAACCGTAACTCTTTTAATTCGTTTGGGAAGATTGAACGGCCCGAAATGAGCGGGTTCGATGACGATGTGGGGGGAGAGTTTCTTTAATAATCCGGGAAGTGCAATGAAAGTGCGGATCGGGTCATCTTTGAGGAAAGTCAGCGTATTTGATAAGTAGTGAATAGTTTCAGGTTGCAGGTTGCAGGTTGCAGGTTTTATATTAGTATCAGTATCGTTAAATAATAAGATGATTGACACCTTATGATTCTTGGTGCTTGCAAATTGTTTAACCAAATTAAAAGTATACTGAAAGACACCGGAATTTTGCTTTTGCAGAGGATCTGCGATTATTGCGATATGTAGTTGTTTAGTATTTTTCAAAGTAAGACTTTTCTCCTTTGATGATAAATTTATAAAAGTTTTTGATATCACGCTTCAGGAAGAATTCTTGTTTCATCAATAATTTCCACCAGTGAATACGTCTGAGTCTTTTCGATTCGCGGCGGGCTTTCATAACTCTTTTCCAATCATGGAACAGGATAATGTATAATGCGTGATACTGAACTTTAAGATATTTGGGCCTCCAAAAAACCACATCAATTATAGTGATCAGGAGAAATCTTAGTAGCCATGGCAAAAAGTTCACTAAAATCACCTGCCAATGAACGAGTTTGAGATAGGTGTAAAAAAT
>CAZTAW010000111.1:0-10688 GCA_964611705.1 uncultured Bacteroidales bacterium | reverse complement strand
TGACAGAGAAACCGAACTTGAAAACAAACATATTGACCTGATCACTGATGCAGGTGTTAAAACAATTTTGTTGCATAAAGAAGATATGAATATTTCTGATTATGCACTGATATTTAACACCCTGCAAAAAGACACCACAAACTCCGAACGTGAAGCGGTTGAATATATTTACAGGCAATTGCGTAATGCAGAACCGCCTGATGAAGAAACTGCAAGAGGTATCATTGAAAAACTATTTTTCTCAGATAAGCGATATGACCTGGGAGATGTAGGAAGATACAGGATCAATAAAAAACTAAACCTTGATGTATCCGATGATATCAAAGTGCTTACCAAGGAAGATATTATCTCTATTATTAAACATTTAATTGAGCTTGTTAACTCAAAAACCGAAGTAGATGATATTGACCACCTGAGCAACAGACGTGTTCGCACGGTCGGGGAACAATTGTATGCGCAATTTGGCGTCGGTCTGGCAAGAATGGCAAGAACCATCAGAGAAAGAATGAATGTAAGGGATAATGAAGTTTTCACCCCTACCGACCTGATCAATGCCAAAACATTGTCATCTGTCATCAATTCATTCTTTGGCACAAATCAGCTTTCGCAGTTCATGGACCAAACCAACCCGCTTTCGGAATTGACCCATAAAAGAAGGGTTTCTGCGTTAGGGCCGGGAGGTTTATCCCGCGAAAGAGCCGGATTTGAGGTACGTGACGTTCACTATACCCACTATGGCAGATTATGTACAATCGAAACACCTGAAGGACCAAATATTGGTTTGATTTCATCACTTTGTGTGTACGCAAAGATCAATAAACTTGGCTTTATTGAAACACCATACCGTAAAGTAGATCAGGGTTCGATTATTCACTCCAAAGATCCAATATATTTGAGTGCTGAAGAAGAGGAAGATAAAATCATAGCACAAGCCAACACGGTACTTGACGATAAAGGGAATTTTGTGAACGAAAAAGTAAAAGTAAGATTCCAGGCCGATTATCCGATTATTGAAAGAGAGAAGGTTGACTTTATTGACATAGCACCTAACCAGATCGCATCCATAGCAGCTTCATTAATACCCTTCCTTGAGCACGATGATGCCAACAGGGCTTTGATGGGTTCAAACATGATGCGTCAGGCTGTACCTCTGCTGAATTCCGAAGCACCCATCGTTGGAACGGGCATTGAAGAAAGAGCAGTCAAGGATTCAAGGGTACTGCTGGCAGCCGAAGGTGATGGCGTTATAGAGTACGTTGACTCTAACGAAATTGTTATCAGGTATTCACGTGTTGAAGAAGAAAAGCTGGTTAGTTTTGATGAGGATATCAAAAAATATACGCTTACCAAATTTCAGCGTACAAACCAGAATACCAGCATTAACCTTGTTCCAACCGTAAGAAAAGGTGAAAAAGTTAGCAAAGGCCAGATACTCTGCCAGGGATATGGAACCGAAGGCGGCGAGCTTGCTCTTGGTCGAAACTTGATGGTCGCCTTTATGCCTTGGAAAGGTTACAATTTTGAGGATGCTATTGTTATCTCCGAAAGAGTAGTCAAAGATGATGTTTTTACATCAGTGCATATTGAAGAGTTCACACTCGAAGTTAGGGATACCAAACGAGGCGTGGAAGAATTAACAAGCGATATTCCGAACGTTAGCGCTGAGGCCACAAAAGAATTGGATAAGAATGGATTGATCCGCATTGGAGCAGAAGTAAATGAAGGTGATATTCTGATTGGAAAAATCACCCCAAAAGGAGAAAGCGACCCAACCCCGGAAGAAAAGCTTCTCAGAGCCATCTTTGGTGACAAAGCAGGTGATGTAAAAAATGCATCGCTCAAAGCACCTCCCTCAATGAAAGGTGTTGTTATTGAGAAAAAACTTTTCTCACGTATCGTCAGGGATCGTAAATCCAAAACAAAAGAAAAAGACATCACGGTAGTTCTTGATGAAGAATACAACCTGAAACAAGCTGAGCTTAAAGCAAAGCTTATTGATAAACTCACTGTGCTTGTGAGCGGTAAAACTTCTCAGGGTGTTTATAACCAATACAAAGAAGAAGTTGTACCCAAGAAAGCTAAATTTACGCAGAAAGTTTTACAGGGGCTGGATTACATGGAGATCAATCCTAACGATTGGACAACGGATAAACACAAGAATGAGTTGATCAAGATTCTTATCAATAATTATTCAATTAAGTATAAAGAACTACTTGGTATATACAACCGCAAGAAATTTGTTGCCACAGTTGGAGATGATCTGCCCAGTGGTATTGTACGAATGGCAAAGATATATATTGCGAAAAAACGCAAGCTTAAGGTAGGTGATAAAATGGCCGGACGACATGGTAATAAAGGTATTGTTGCTAAAATTGTACGGGAAGAAGATATGCCCTTCCTGGATGACGGAACACCGGTTGACATCGTGCTCAATCCTTTGGGCGTACCTTCGAGGATGAACCTTGGACAGATATACGAAACGGTACTCGGGTGGGCCGGCAAAAAGCTGGGTCTGCAGTTTGCCACTCCTATTTTTGATGGTGCCAGTATTGAAGAAATAAATGAATATCTGAAAAAGGCTAACCTGCCCGAAAACGGAAGTACCTATCTGTTTGATGGTGGAACAGGTAAACGATTCGATCAGCCTGCTACTGTTGGCTACATTTATATGCTTAAACTACATCATATGGTGGACGACAAGATGCATGCACGTTCCATTGGACCCTACTCTCTCATTACGCAGCAACCGCTTGGTGGTAAGGCACAATTTGGTGGCCAGCGTTTTGGTGAGATGGAAGTTTGGGCTCTTGAAGCTTTTGGCGCTGCAAATGTATTGCAGGAAATCCTTACAGTTAAATCCGATGATGTAATCGGTAGAGCCAAAGCTTATGAGACCATTGTAAAAGGCGAAAATATGCCCGTGCCCGGAGTGCCCGAATCATTCAATGTACTGGTTCATGAACTCAGGGGACTTGGACTTAATGTAACCTTTGATTAAAATATAATTATTCTGAATGATTGCATCTTTTAAAATGCAATCATTTAAAAATTTGTTAATTTCTGAAATAATAAAAATTATGGCTTTCAGAAAAGAAAATACAGTAAACAGCAGCTTCTCTTCAATAACAATAAGTCTTTCTTCACCCGAATTGATTCTCGAAAGATCAAGTGGTGAAGTATTAAAGCCGGAAACTATAAACTATCGTACCTACAAACCCGAAAGAGATGGTTTGTTTTGCGAGAGAATATTCGGACCGGTTAAAGACTGGGAATGTCACTGTGGTAAATATAAGAGAATCAGATACAAAGGAATCGTTTGCGACCGTTGCGGGGTTGAAGTTACAGAAAAAAAAGTACGTCGCGAAAGAATGGGACATATTCAGCTTGTAGTCCCTGTTGCACATATCTGGTTTTTCAGATCTTTACCCAATAAAATCGGAAATCTGCTCGGGCTCCAAAGTAAAAAGCTCGAATCAATCATATACTACGAAAGATATGTTGTGATCAATCCGGGTATTAAAGAAAAAGACAATATAAAATACCTTGACTTCCTTACCGAAGAAGAATACTTTGATATTCTTGAAGCGCTTCCCCAAGACAACCAGCATCTCGATGACTCACATCCCGATAAATTCATCGCAAAAATGGGTGCTGACGCCCTCCATGATTTACTGGCAAGACTGGACCTTGACAAAGTTTCCTTTGAACTCAGGCATAAAGCCAATACGGAAACTTCCCAACAGAGAAAACAGGAAGCGTTAAAAAGACTCCAGGTTTTTGAAGCTTTCAGGGATGCCAGCACGAGAATTGAAAATCGTCCGGAATGGATGATCGTAAAAGTGGTTCCTGTTATTCCACCGGAACTAAGACCATTGGTACCCCTTGATGGCGGAAGATTTGCCACCAGCGACCTCAACGACTTATACCGAAGAGTTATTATACGTAACAATCGCCTGAAAAGACTTATTGAGATTAAGGCTCCTGATGTGATCATGCGTAATGAAAAACGTATGCTGCAGGAAGCTGTTGATTCACTTTTTGATAATTCAAGAAAAGCCAATACCGTAAAAACAGAATCAAACAGACCATTAAAATCGCTCAGCGACAGTCTAAAAGGTAAACAAGGCCGATTCCGTCAAAATCTTCTTGGTAAAAGAGTGGATTATTCAGGACGTTCGGTAATTGTTGTAGGCCCTGAGCTTAAGCTAAACGAGTGCGGTTTGCCGAAAGAAATGGCCTCAGAGCTTTTCAAACCTTTCATCATCAGAAAGTTACTTGAAAGAGGCATTGTAAAAACAGTAAAATCAGCCAAGAAAATCGTTGACAGGAAAGATCCTGTTGTTTGGGATATTCTTGAAAATATACTCAAAGGGCATCCGGTTATGCTTAACCGTGCCCCTACCCTTCACCGTTTGGGTATTCAGGCTTTCCAGCCAAAACTCATAGAAGGTAAAGCAATACAGCTACACCCCCTGGTATGTACGGCTTTCAATGCCGACTTCGATGGTGACCAGATGGCTGTGCATGTTCCACTTGGAAATGCTGCAATACTCGAAACTCAGATACTTATGCTTGCTTCACATAATATTCTTAATCCTGCTAATGGTGCACCTATTACGGTTCCTTCACAAGATATGGTACTCGGTCTTTACTATATAACAAAAGGCAGAAAAAGTACCAGAGAATACCCGGTAAAAGGCGAAGGAGCAACTTTCTATGGTGCAGAGGAAGTTATTATAGCCTATAATGAAGGAAAAGCTGACCTTCACGCAGTAATCAACGTCAAGATCCCTTTTTCTGATAATGGAATGCATGTACAAAAGAAAATCGAAACAACAGTTGGTCGTGTATTATTTAACGAGGTTGTTCCAAAAGAATACGGTTACATCAACCAGTTGCTTACCAAGAAATCCTTAAGAGACATTATTGGCAGCATCCTTAAGAAAACCGGCACTGCCAAAGCAGCCAGATTTCTTGATAATATCAAAAATCTTGGTTTCAGAATGGCATATTCCGGCGGACTTTCATTTAACCTGGGCGACGTTATTGTTCCCGAAGATAAAGAATATCTTATTTCTCAGGCCAATGCTGAAGTGGAAGAAGTACTTGCAAATTATAACATGGGTTATATTACCAATAATGAAAGATATAACCAGATTATTGATATCTGGACACACACAAATTCCCGTTTGACACACATCCTGATGGAGCGGATATCCAAAGACAAACAAGGATTTAATGCAGTATACATGATGCTTGACTCCGGTGCACGGGGTTCTAAAGAACAAATCCGTCAGTTATCAGGAATGAGAGGTTTGATGGCAAAACCTCAGAAATCCGGCGCAACAGGAGGCGAGATTATTGAAAACCCGATTTTATCTAACTTTAAAGAAGGCCTGTCCGTACTTGAGTATTTTATTTCAACACACGGTGCCCGTAAAGGCCTTGCGGATACTGCCCTCAAAACTGCTGATGCAGGCTACCTTACAAGAAGACTTGTTGATGTTGCACAGGATGTTGTAATTACAGAACCTGATTGTGGTACATTAAGAGGATTAACAACTACCGCTCTTAAGAAAAACGAGGAAGTTGTTGAAACACTTTACGACAGGATACTCGGACGTACAACGCTACACGATGTTTACCATCCTAAAACCGGTGAACTTATCATTAAAGCTGGTGAAGAACTAACGGAAGAGATTTCTCAGATTATTGAAAATTCACCCATTGAGGCCATTGAGATCAGATCGGTACTGACCTGTGAATCAAAACATGGTGTCTGCGCCAAATGTTACGGCCGTAACCTGGCATCAGGTAAAATGGTTCAAAAGGGAGAGTCGGTTGGTGTTATTGCAGCACAATCAATCGGAGAACCAGGTACACAGTTGACCTTGCGTACATTCCACGTTGGTGGTACGGCTTCAAATATTGCAATTGCCTCCAAGTTGCTGGCCAAATACGACGGGCTGCTTGAAATTGACGAACTCAGGGCTGTAAAATTTACCAATGAAGAAGGCAAAAATTTCGATATAGTAATCGGACGTTCGGCCGAAATGAGAATTGTTGATAAAAAAACAAAGATCGTTCTTACTTCAAGTAACATTCCCTATGGTTCACATTTGTATTTCCATGATGGAGATGAAGTAAGCAAAGATGACCTGATCGCCGATTGGGATCCGTATAATGCCTTGATCATTTCGGAAGTTAGCGGTAAAGTTGCCTTCGAAAACATTGTTGAAGGCCAGACGTAAAGAATTGAATCTGACGAACAAACCGGGTATCACGAAAAAGTAATCATCGAAACCCGGACAAAGACAAAAAACCCAAAAATCAAAATATTATCAGATGATGGTGTTGAGATAAAGTCCTACGACCTTCCCATTGGCGCACATATCATTGTTGAGGAAGGAAGTAAGATCATAGCAGGTGAAACACTGGTTAAAATTCCGCGTGCTGTGGGTAAATCAGGTGACATCACGGGTGGTCTGCCACGTGTAACAGAATTGTTCGAGGCCCGTAATCCTTCCGATCCTGCTACTGTTTCCGAAATTGACGGTATTGTTTCATTCGGCAAGAAACTAAAAAGAGGAAACAGGGAGGTTATCATTACTTCCAAAACAGGAGAGGAAAAACGTTACCTGGTGTCCACTACCAAGCAAATTCTTGCACAGGAAAACGACTACGTCAAAGCCGGAACACCTTTGTCTGATGGTGCAACCACACCCGCTGACATCCTGGCAATTAAAGGACCCATGAAAGTGCAGGAGTATATTGTTAACGAAATCCAGGAAGTATATCGCTTACAGGGTGTTAAAATCAACGATAAGCATTTTGAGATCATCGTTCGCCAGATGATGCGTAAAGTAGAAGTTGTTGATCCGGGCGATACAAGATTCCTTGAAGGAGAACTTGTTAACAAAACCGACTTCCAGGACGTAAACGATGATATTTTCGGAAAGAAAGTTATCATTAAATCCGGTGATTCTATTAATTACAAGGCAGGTCAGATCATTAGCGCCCGTAAAATGAGAGATGAAAACTCATTACTCAAACGCCGGGATAAGAAACTTGTTGAAGCCAGAGATGCACAACCAGCAACTGCAAAACAGGTATTGCAAGGTATTACAAAAGCATCCCTGCAAACAAATAGCTGGATATCGGCTGCATCATTCCAGGAAACAACGAAAGTGCTTACACAGGCATCAATTCGGGCTAAGCTAGATGATCTGCGTGGTTTAAAAGAAAACGTAATCGTAGGCCACAGGATTCCTGCAGGAACAGGCTTACGTGAATACGAACATCTCATTGTAGGTTCCAGGAAAGAATATGAAGCTATGATGGCATCGAAAGAAGAAGATACCGAAACTATTGATAATATCGAAAACCAGTAATATTATGGCTGACCAACAAAATAAAAAGCAAAAACAAATAAATATTGAGCTCACTGAAGAAATGGCAGAGGGCATTTATTCAAACCTGGCCATGATCACCCACTCAAATGCAGAATTCATAATTGATTTCATTAAATTGATGCCGGGTGTTGCAAAAGCAAAAGTAAAATCAAGGATCGTTCTCACTCCTCAGCATGCGAAACGTTTACTGAGGGCTTTACAAGACAACATTCAAAAATTTGAAAAAATTCATGGTGAGATCAAAGAACCTTCTCCTGGCGGAGATGGTATGCCTCCAATTAACTTCGGTGGTCCTACAGCACAGGCGTAATCTTTTTTGCGAAATTTAAATAAAGCAAAAACTTATGTCTTCCGCTTTTGTTTCCTGGCTGCCGGGAAAAGTATATTATTCAATATAAGACGATAACCCGGTGAATTAGGATACAGGTCAAGTTCGGTAGGCGGATCACCAATATAATGATGATAATCTTCCGGGTCATGACCGCCTAAAAATGTCCATGTTCCATTGCCAAATTCGCCATGAATGTATCGGGCTTCTTTGGCAGCCTTATTTTCCCCCAGGATCAGCACGTCGGATTTAACCTGATTTTTGTTAAAGGCAGTTGTTTGGCCCATAAAACCCTTAATCACCTGCTGATGATTCTGACAAAGCATAGTCGGAACAGGATCCCATTTGGCTGAGAAATCAAATAAAGTAAAAAAATCATTATTTTGCCGTAGCGACTTGGGACGAGTTTCCGTAACATCTATGGAAGAAATCTCATATTCATAAGGATTCATGCTGATGCTAAAGTTTTCAAAAGCAAAACAATTTGAATAATTAAGCTTTTGTTGTGCATTGGGTTCAGGGGGGTCACCATCAAACATGGCGTCACAAATATCCACCTCCTCTGCTGCCAGTGCAACATCATAGCTATCCGGTGCCGAGCACATTGCAAAGAGATATCCGCCACCGGCTGTAAATTCTCTTATCTTTTGAGCAACAGCCAGCTTCAGTTCAGAAACTTTATCAAATCCCCTTCGTCGGGCAATTTCTTCATTTGTCCTTACATCCTCCTGATACCAGGGATAATCCCTGTACCTTCCCCAGAATTTACCGTATTGCCCGGTAAAATCCTCATGATGCAAATGCAGCCAATCATAAAGAGGTAATTTTCCGTCAAGCACCTCATCATCATAAACAACATCGTATGGTATTTCGGCATAAGTAAGCGCCAATGTAACAGCATCATCCCAGGGCTGTTTGTTTTCCGGTGAATAAACTGCAATTTTGGGAGCTTTATGTAATTTAACATCCTCCATGTTTATTTCGGGCTGTGCAATTTCCTGCCTGATTGCAGATGCCTGCACATCAGCAATTACTTCATAGGAAACTCCCCTGACTTTGCATTCCTGTTCAAATGATTCATGGTAAGGTATTAAGTAGCTACCGCCACGATAATTCAAAAGCCAGCTAATTTCAACTTCGCGCTGCAAAACCCAGTAAGCAATACCATATGCTTTCAGATGATTTTTCTGGTTATCATCCATTGGAATTAACAAATATGCCGCGTTTGACGTTAAGGCAGATAATACAAAAATAATTATGAATAAGGATTTTATAATTCTAGCTGATAACATACCTATTCAACGTTTGCAGAATTATCTAATTGTTCGTAAATGGAATTTTTGCTGATAAATTCCGGAACGATTTTTTTCATGATTCGCACTGTTTCAAAATCATTATATTTATCGAGTGATTCAATTAGATTGTTGATCTGACCGGAAACATCGTCATATTTGTATTCTCTGGTTTTTGCAATCATGATCTGGGGATGGTGGGTTGGTATGGTGTTCTCCTGGTCATTTAACAATTCTTCATACAATTTCTCGCCAGGGCGCAGTCCGATGTATTCGATCTGAATATCCCTCCCCAATTCAAGTCCTGATAATTTGATCATCTTCTTTGCCAGGTCAAGAATTTTAACTGATTCGCCCATGTCAAATATGTATATTTCTCCTCCATTACCCATTGCACCTGCCTCAAGAACCAATTGGCACGCCTCGGGAATTGTCATAAAATACCTTGTAATTTCAGGATGTGTAATAGTTAAAGGACCTCCCTTTTCGATCTGCTTTCTGAACAGGGGTACAACAGAACCATTTGACCCCAGTACATTTCCGAAACGGGTAGTAATAAATTTGGTTTTATTCAGTTTATTCAATGACTGGGTGTAGATTTCAGCAATCCTTTTGGAAGCCCCCATAATGCTTGTCGGGTTTACGGCTTTATCGGTTGAGATCATGATGAATTTTTCAACCTCCATCTCTAAGCTCAGATCGGCAATAATCCTTGTACCAAAAACATTGGTATAAACAGCTTCGGGAGGATTTATTTCCATCATAGGTACATGCTTGTAAGCAGCAGCGTGATATACGATATTGGGTTTGCGTGTTTTAAATATCTCTGTTATTCTATCCTGATTGCAAATATCTGCAATGATGAATTCAAAATCATCATGTTTGGCATTTTTTCTGCATTCAAGCTCGAGGTGAAAAAGTGATGTTTCTGCCTGATCCAGCAATATAATTTTTTGGGGTGAAAATACCGACACCTGCCTTACCAGTTCGCTGCCTATCGAACCGGATGCTCCTGTGATCAAGACGGTTTGCCCTGCAATGTCTTGCTTTACTGTTTCTTCTTCCAGGCGAATTACTTCTCTTTCCAGAAGATCTTCAATATGAATATTTTTTATCTGATTGAAACTTAGCTCCCCGTTAATCCATTGCACTATAGGCGGAATATTCAAAACACGAACATCATGTTTCAGGCATGTTTCTATGATCTTTTGTTTCTTATCTGCCTGGAGATCAATAACTGAAATAATCACCTGTTCGATATTTTTTTCCCTGATACGCTTTTCAAGATTAGAAGTTTTAAAAATTTCAACTCCTTCAATCTTTTTACCTGACTTGGCAGGATCATCATCCAGAAATGCATCAACTTTTAACCGAGATCCTGCATCCCTTTCAAGCACTCTTTTTGTCAAAACTCCAGCCTCCCCCGCACCGAAAATAATGACTTTGCTTTTATGTCCGGAAGGATTTGTAATCTCAAGGTATGTGATCTTGACAATTATTCTGAGTGCAGACATAGCCAAAAGGCTGCACAAAAACTCAATAATAATGATTGAGAACGGAATTGGAAACTTCTGATAACCAATAGAGTAATAAACAACATTGATTAAACCGAGCAACACACTTCCCGATATCATAGTAACAAAAATTCTTGTGATA
>CAZTAW010000110.1:8724-10830 GCA_964611705.1 uncultured Bacteroidales bacterium | reverse complement strand
GTGAAAGAGGATGATGAATGGAAAATTGAATTCCGCTAAAAATTGATTCATTAAGACAGTCTTAGCTTACTAATTCTACATTTAATGCATAAAATAAGCCTGCCGGAGAGCAGGCTTTTTTGGTATTGCTGTGAATAATAAGACCTTGAATTTAATGTTTTGTGAAATGTTTAAACAATCGTTCACCGGTATGACTGAATTTTTTTTATTATCAGGTAACGAAAAACAGAATTGATTATCTGGAAAGTTTTAAAGTTGGACAGATAAGGAATTTAAAATTTATTGTAAAACAACAAATTACTCTTTCAATTCCTGATACGCATCAATTAACAATTGTCAATTAAGGAATCTTCTGCTCAACATTTTCTTTCTTTGGGAACAAAACCGATGCAATCATGCTAATACCAAGAATTCCAACGATAATATAAAGTGAATGTGCCGTTTCAAAACCTATTTCTTTCAACCAGTGATGCACCCACATTTTGATTCCGATGAAGACAAGTAAAGCAGATAGTCCTATTTTCAGATAGTGGAAATAATTGATCACATTCATCAAAACAAAAAACAGTGCACGTAGTCCTATGATGGCAAAGATATTTGAGAAGAATACGATATAAGGGTCTTTGGTAATAGCAAAAATAGCCGGGATTGAATCAACAGCAAAAATCACATCCGTAAATTCAATTACCAGCAAAACAATAAAAAGCGGGGTAACATAGCGCTTTCCGTCTTTTACGATCATAAATCTTTTTCCTTTGTAGCTTGCATCCACTTTAAAGTATCGGGAAGCAAAGCGCACAATGGGATGGTTCTCCGTATCAATTTTCCCTTCCCTGTTGCGGTTGACGAACATACGTAAACCTGTAAAGACCAGCAAACCTCCGAATATATATAGTATCCAGAAAAATTGTTGTATCAATGCAGCACTCGCAAAAATAAAAACAAAGCGCATGACAATTGCCCCTAAAATACCCCAGAACAAAATTTGATGATAATATTTCTGATCTATGCCAAATGCCAGAAATATCATGATAATTACAAATATATTATCTATCGAAAGAGCTTTTTCTATCAGATAACCCGTAAGGTATTCCAGCCCGAGATTATTTCGGTACATTTGAAGTGATTCCTGAAAGCTTAATCCTTCAAGATTTAAAGGATGCTGGTACCTAAGGCTTAGTTCAACTATATCCTTTTTGGATTCTATTCCGTGCAGCCAATCGCCATGTGTTTTAATCACAAAATAAAAACCAATGGCAATACCTATCCATACGATGGTCCATAGCATGGCCTCTTTAAAAGCAACAACATGGCTTTCTTTATTAAAAACTCCCAGGTCGAGTATCAGCATCCCAATGATGAATACCAGAAAAACCGAAAAGAAAATAATCTCATGTTGGTTCATGTTGCACCTTTCCCTTCAAAGCGCCCAAAATTAATAAAGATTTCTCAATACGTTAATTTAAATCTTTTTCAAATAAAACATGCGCCTGAAATAAATGTGAGTGATATTTTGATTTTTTGTAAGTTTGCGTCCCCAGTTTATCAACAGGAAAAAACAGAGATATGAATAACTTTATTGAAATGAATCCAAATCCGCTGGTTCAATACCTCAACAAGATGCCCTGGGATTTTACCAAGGCTGATTTGATCAAATATATTGAAGATAATAATATTGAAATGATCAACTTCCGCTATATGGGTTGGGATTTGCGTTTAAAAACACTTAACTTTGTGATCAGCGGCAAAGACCATCTCGATACAATTTTGTCGGCCGGTGAGCGGGTTGACGGATCCAGTCTGTTTTCTTTTGTTGGCGCCGGATCAAGTGATCTATACGTGGTTCCGCGTTACAGAACAGCATTTGTAAATCCTTTCACGGAAATACCCACACTTGATATCTTATGTTCCTATTTTAACAAAGATGGATATCCCCTGCAAAGTTCCCCTGAAAACATTTTGAAGAAAGCCCACCAATCACTCATTGATACTACCGGTTACAGTTTCGAAGCTATGGGAGAACTTGAATATTATATTATCAGTGAAAATGATGAGCTTTTTCCTGCCGTTGATCAAAAAGGATATCACGAATCCATGCCTTTTGCC
>CAZTAW010000110.1:0-8714 GCA_964611705.1 uncultured Bacteroidales bacterium | reverse complement strand
CCAAATGGGGTATTTTAAGAACCGAAGCCATGCGATTAATTGCCCAGTGCGGTGGAAACATTAAGTACGGCCATTCCGAGGTTGGTAATTTCAGCAAGGACAACCTGATCTATGAACAAAATGAAGTTGAGTTTTTACCCACGAATGTTGAAGATGCAGCAGATCAGCTTTTAATTGCGAAATGGATCTTGCGTACATTAGCTTATCAGCATGGCGTAACAATTACATTTTCACCGAAAATTACAGTGGGCAAAGCAGGCAGCGGGTTACATATTCATACAAGATTGATGAAAGATGGGAAAAATGTAATGGTTGAAAATGGCCACCTGAGTGATGTTGCCAAAAAAACCATTGCAGGCTATCTTGACCTTGCTCCATCGTTAACAGCATTTGGAAATACAAATCCGGCATCTTATTACAGGCTTGTTCCCAACCAGGAAGCTCCCACCAATATTTGCTGGGGCGACAGGAACAGGTCAGTGCTTGTCAGGGTCCCGTTGGGATGGTCTGCCAAAAAGGATATGATACATGAAGTAAATCCAAAAGAAGCTCTTGACCCCAAAGACTTTACAGACAAGCAAACCGTAGAATTCCGCTGCCCTGATGGTTCAGCAGATTTGCACCTTTTAATGGCAGGGCTGGTTGTTGCCGCCCGACAGGGATTTGAAATGGAAGATGCTCTTGAATTTACCAAAGAAACATATGTGGATGTAGACATTTTCAAAAATAAAGAAGAGCTTTCCCAATTGAAAAAACTGCCTACATCATGCTGGAAATCAGCCGAACAGCTTGAAAAACAAAAGAGTATCTATATCAAATACGGTGTTTTTACTGCGGATATGCTTGACTGGATCATTCAATATCTGAAAAGTTTCAATGATAAGAACATTCGCGAAGAACTTGGTGATGATGAAGAAAAGATCATGGAGATGGTGAACAGGTTCTTTTATTGCGGGTAATTCTTTGATCAACCTGTCTAATACTTATTAAACTATTTTGTTTAATTTGAAAATTATACTACTATTCGGCCATATTGGCATATAGAAAGTATTCCGGGTGCCATTATGGCGTAATTTGGTCGCTGTTCGCAAAAAACTTTTACGATGGTACAGAAATTGAAACCTCCTTTTTGAAGTATATAAAAGTTTAAATATAATAATGGAGGATTCAAAAATGTATATCGTAAAATGGAATAACAAACCTTTAGCATCTCATTTGTTTCACAAAAATGAAGATTGCAATTGCCGTAAGCCAGCTACCAATATCATGGAAAGTGACGATGCTTTTATAATTGATATTGCAACCCCCGGTATCAGCAAAGAGGATATCAAAATAAATCTTGACAAAGATGTTCTGACCGTTTCTTATGAAAACGGAAAAGAAGATAATGCAAACTACACATTGCGTGAATTTGCGAATCATTCTTTCTGCAGATCTTTTTCAATACCTGAAACCATTGATGCTGAAATGATAAATGCAAAATTCAACAATGGTATTTTAAATGTTGTACTGCCGAAGAAAGAGGAAACAAAACCCTTTAAAAAAGAGGTAAAGGTTTCATAATGATTTGGTTTTGGTTAGTATGAAAAAGGCCTGGTATTGCGAAATGTCAGGCCTTTTTTAATTCTTAATTCTTTTATTACTAATCTTGTTTTTGTGTTTTGATCAGAGTTCCGATGGTAAGGTCAATCAATTGGCTATGACCATCTATTGGGTTTTCGTGCTTGAATCTGCAGAAATTTTGAGACAGTCTCATATATGTTCACAGGAACATTAAAAGATCATTATTTTTCAAATTTCTTCTTCAACCCCTCAACCCATTTTTTAATACGTTCATCACTTTTATTGGCTTCGTTTTCCTGGTCGAGTACCAGGCCAACAAATTTTTTGTTTCTCAGGGCTGCGGATTCGTTGAAACGGTAATCTGTTGCTGGCCATTCCCCAACAACATTTGTTTTCTTTTTAATGGCATCATACAAATGACCCATGCCGTCCACGAAACTTTCCGAATAAACTTCCTGGTCACCCAGGCCGAAAAGGGCTGTTTTTTTCTGTGAAATATCCGCTTCGAGAAAAATATTGATGTAATCGTCCCAGTCGTCCTGCATGTCACCAACCCCCCAGGTTGATGTTCCCAGTATCAGGTAATCAAACTTTTCAATATCCTTTTTGTTCACAGAATCAACATTGTGAATTTCAACATCATAATTACCTTCGAAATTCTTGCCGATCTTTTCAGCTATATACTCAGTGTTCCCGGTTGAGGAACCATAAATAATTCCAATTTTTGACATAAATGTTTCCTTTTTTGATTTTACAAAGATAAAGACAATTTTAATTTAGAATTGTTCAAAATAGATTTATTTGGGAATTCTTCACGAAAGACCAAACTTATCCTACTTATAAACAAAGCCGGATTCAATTTGTAAATGTTTAAAAGGTATATCAACAGACGATTCCGGTCTGGTCAGGCCTGTCAGATACAAGATCAGAGGTTTTCATTCTGTGAAAGAATACAATTTGAAACTAACAGGATAAAAATGAGGAGTACAAATTTTTTCATTATCATTATTATTTTTGGTAAATAATTTCTAAACAAAAAGTAGCAGACTTACTGCCATTACAGCCATTCCAAAGATTAATCCGTAGATTGAAAGGTGGTGCTCGCCATATTCACGGGCTGCGGGTAATAGTTCATCCAAAGAAATAAATACCATGATCCCGGCCACACCGGCAAATAAAATACCAAAAACAATGGGCGTCAAAAAAGGCAATAAGATCAGGTAACCGACTGCTGCGCCAACCGGTTCAGCCAGACCGGAGCTAAAGGAATACCAAAAAGCTTTTCTTCTGCTGTCAGTGCCGTAATAAACAGGAACAGAAACGGCAATCCCCTCCGGTATGTTATGAATAGCAATGGCTACAGCAATTGCAATCCCCAAACTCGGGTCCGAAAGCGCTGCTGTGAAAGTTGCCAGTCCTTCCGGGAAATTATGTATGGCAATAGCAAGTGCGGTTAAAATTCCCATTCGTTTTAAAGCACTTTCTTTTTTTGATTTGGGATTTACTTCTTCAACCATTCTGATCTCGTGGGGGTTTTCAACTGATGGGATTAATTTATCAATGATCGCGATGAGTAAAATACCGCCAAAAAAAGCAGCGGTTGTTACCCAATAGCCTCCTCGTTCTCCCAACTCACTTACAAGCTCATTTTTTGCTTTAAAAAATATCTCAACCAGTGAAACATATATCATCACACCAGCAGAAAACCCAAGTGAAATGGCAAGGAATTTTGTATTGGTCTTATTAGCAAAGAATGCAAGCGCGCTGCCAATTCCTGTTGAAAGCCCTGCAAATAAAGTCAATCCAAAGGCGAAAAGTACAATAGATGTATCCATCTTCTATGGTTTAATTTATAATTTCTCATTGATAATACAGGAAACCAAAAAGGGAAATTACATATACTTTTCATTTCCTGCAAATTTTTGCCCCAATAGAAACTATTAATATAGCGCAGATGTATCTGCTAATATCAGATAACAGGCTATTTCCTCATCTTTCATTTTAAGAACAATGGAAAACTGAACAGCTAAATTTTTATCAATGATACTGTACATATGTGGTATATCTGTGAGTTTTATTATTTACCTAATTTGCTTTTTTAGAATTCAAACAAAGATTACATGGATTTGTTCAGTGATATTTTTAAAACAAAAACTAATGTTTTTCGTTAAAGCAAGCATACAAATCAAATATGGAAATCATTGAAAAGATCATAGGAAACCTCGACAGCCTGATGATAACTGTTGTCCTGGCCACATGGTGCAGAGACAGCCGCGAACAGTTTCCAAGGTTTTTACACATTACGGATTCATTGAAATTCAATGATCAACACATTACCATGATAGGTGTTAACAGGAAAAAAACTTCTGAAAATCCCGATATATCTGATCTTAATATCGAAAGGGTCCCGACTTTTATATTCTACCGAAATAAAAACGAAATTGGCCGAATTATTGAAACGCTCTACAAAACTCTTGAATGGGATTTTTTACATATTCTGATAAAGGAAAAACAAATGAACCTGAACAGAAAGCTTGACAATAAATGAAAATATTTGAAAAGAAATCGGAAACAACATCCTGTATCAGGGATTTGAAAAATAATGGAAATAAAATTGGTTTTGTTCCAACGATGGGTGCCTTACACAAAGCACATATTGATCTGGTGGGAAGGTCTATTGATGAGAATGATTTCACTGTAGTGAGCGTTTTTGTAAACCCCATTCAGTTTAATAATCAGGAAGACCTGGAGAAATATCCCAGAACACATGAAGATGATATTGAAAAGTTAAGGAAAGTGGGTTGTGATTTACTTTTTAATCCTTCTGTTGAAGAGATGTATCCTGAGGCTGTTACCGTAAAGTATAATTTTGGCAAGCTGGAACAGGTGCTTGAAGGTGAATTTCGCCCCGGGCATTTTCATGGTGTGGCTGTTGTGGTGAAGAAGTTGTTTGATATTATTCTACCGGATAAAGCTTATTTCGGGCAAAAAGATTATCAGCAATTGAAGATTGTTCAGGCATTGGTGAATAAGGAAAATATTCCTGTTGAAATTATACCATGCCATACAAGAAGAGAACCTGACGGGCTGGCCATGAGTTCAAGAAATGTACGTTTGTCGGCAACTGAAAGAAAATTAGCTCCGTTTATTTATAAAACTTTAAAGGAAGTCAGGAAAAAAGCTTTTGAGCTGTCTGCGGAGGAACTCAAAAGATGGGCAATTCAGCAGTTTGAAAACCAGGGGGTATTTAAGCTTGAATATTTTGAGATCGTGGATGAGAAATCCTTTATGCCCGTTGATGAATTGCATAATGGGGATAAATATGTGGCTTGTGTTGCCACCTGGCTGGGAGATGTAAGATTAATAGATAATATTGTTATAATTTAGTAACTTTGCAAAGTCATGCAAATCGAAGTGCTGAAATCGAAAATACACCGGGGCACCATAACCGGCGCTGATCTTAACTATGTTGGCAGCATCGAAATTGATGAAGACCTGATGGATGCTGCTAACCTTATCGAAAATGAAAAAGTTCATATTTATAATATCAACAATGGTGAACGTTTTGAGACATACATAATAAAGGGTAAACGCGGTTCGGGTACGATTGAAATGAATGGTGCAGCCGCAAGAAAAGTTGAGATTGGCGATCTGGTTATTATCGTATCGTATGCCAGCATTGATTTTGAAGATGCAAAAAAATTCAAGCCTTCAATTATTTTCCCTGATAACCACAATAAAGTTAAATAATGTGACCAGGAAGAAAATATTTTCGATATTAAAATTCTCAGCCTTTTTATTACTTGGGTTTTTCCTGTTGTGGCTTGTTTTCAGAAGAGTAGAACTGAAGCAGGTTATTTACGAATTTACACATGCCAATTACTGGTGGTTATTATTATCCTGGTTTTTTGCCCTGGTCAGCCACTTTGCAAGAGCTGTCAGATGGAACTTGCTTATCCGCTCACTTGGCTACAAAACAAATAATGTTATGACCTTTTATGCTGTTATGGCCGGATATTTTGCCAATGTTGCTTTTCCGCGACTGGGTGAAATAGTTCGCTGTGGCATATTAAGCCGTCGTGATAAAATACCGATGAACAACCTTTTAGGTTCTGTCGTGGCAGAGCGGGTTTTTGATGTGATCGTTTTGCTGGTGATCATGTTTCTGGTCATTGTTTTCCAGTTTGATGTTGTCGGTGGATTTGTTGACAAATATGTATTCACACCATTGTATTACAGGTTTTCCAATAATCTGGGTACTATAGTTTTGATCTTTTCAGTAATTCTTTTGTTGATAGCTATTTGCATAGTTCTCATAAGGTTGTTCATTCACAGGATAAAGAAACTTTCCTTCTATGAAAAATTCAATAATTTCATTCTGGGATTTATTAGCGGACTCAAAACCATCCAGCGCCTTAAACAAAAAATTGCATTTCTGTTCTGGACCTTTATCATATGGTTGGGATACCTGATGATGACCTATGTAGTATTTTTTGCTATTGATGCTACTTCCAGTTTAAGCCTGGCTGACGGACTTACAATTTTGGTTATCGGAAGTCTTGGAATGTTAGCTCCTGTTCCCGGAGGATTGGGTGCCTATCACTTTTTCGTATCGCTGATTTTATTTGAGCTGTATGCCGTACCAAAAGCTCCTGCCGCTTCATGGGCAACATTGAACCATGCTTCGCAGGGAATTTTGATACTTTTGATAGGAGCGTTTTCATATTTTATGATATTTGTTTATAAAAGAAAGAAAAATGGAAAATCTGCAAATTATTCAATCAAGGATATTCGAATGGGAAAAACTTAAAAGACAGATCGCAGTCTGGAAATTTAAAGACAACAAAATCGTTTTTACCAACGGCTGTTTTGACATACTGCATTTGGGACATATTGATTATTTGTCGAAAGCTGCAGATCAGGGAGATGTGCTTATCGTTGGATTGAATAGCGATAAATCAGTAAAAAAGATTAAAGGACATGACAGACCTGTAAATGACCAGAAAGCAAGAGCCCTGATCCTGGCATCACTGCATTTTCTGGAGGCCGTAGTGCTGTTCGATGAAGACACACCTTATGAACTGGTTAAAATGGTGCAACCCGATGTTATTGTAAAGGGAAATGATTACAAGCCCGAGGAAATAGTTGGAGCAGATATCGTTGAAGAAAATGGAGGAGCAATTGTCACAGTTGAGCTTGTTCCCGGTTATTCCACAACAGACTTAATACAAAAACTAAAAAAGCTTTAAGGATATTTAATATCAAATTGATTTTCGTACTTTTAACACATGGCTAAGACTAAATCAGTATTCTTTTGCCAAAATTGTGGCAATGAATCGGCCAAATGGGTGGGCAGATGCCCGGCTTGTGGCGAGTGGAATACGTATATTGAAGAAGTTATTAGCAAAAAGGATAAAAAGGAAATTCACACTTATAGCCAGTCTCCCGGAAAATCGAACAAGCCGCAGTTGATCCATGAGATCAAAGAGGGTTCTGAAAACAGGATCAATACCAAAAACCACGAACTCAACAGGGTGCTTGGCGGAGGACTGGTCCCCGGTTCAATTATCCTGATTGGAGGAGAACCAGGTATCGGAAAATCCACCCTGCTGCTTCAGGTTGCTTTGGGAATGTCGGATAACAAAATATTATATGTAACAGGTGAGGAAAGCGACCAGCAAATAAAAATGAGGGCAGAAAGACTGGGAACTGAGAACCAGTCTTGTTACCTTCTTACAGAAACATCCACCCAAAGTATTCTGCAACAAATCGAAAATATTAAACCGGATGTTTTGATCATTGACTCCATTCAAACTTTATATACGGAATATATCGAATCTTCTGCCGGAAGTCTTTCACAAATCCGTGAATGTGCCGCTGAATTGCAACGCTTTTCAAAATTATCAGGCGTGCCTGTTTTTTTGATCGGTCATATTACCAAAGAAGGTTCCCTTGCGGGGCCGAAAATTCTGGAGCATATGGTAGATACGGTACTTCAGTTTGAAGGTGACCGAAATCATGAATACAGAATTTTACGTTCTGTAAAAAATCGTTTTGGCTCCACTTCGGAACTGGGCATCTACGAAATGCAAAGAACCGGATTAAGGGAAGTTAAAAACCCTTCTGAAGTATTGATCTCAAGACGGGATGAAAATATCAGCGGTGTTGCTATTTCTGCTACTATCGAAGGGATGCGGCCAATGCTGATTGAAGTACAGGCGCTCGTTAGCACGGCCGCTTTTGGAACACCACAACGCTCTACTACAGGTTTTGACTTGCGCCGTATGAATATGCTGCTGGCAGTTCTTGAAAAGCGAAGCGGATTCAGGCTGGGTGTAAAAGATGTTTTTCTGAATATTGCCGGGGGAATCAAGGTGGATGATCCTGCCATTGATATGGCTGTGGTAACAGCCGTTTTATCATCCAATGAAGACGTACCTGTAGATCAGAAGATTTGTTTTGCCGCCGAGGTTGGTTTATCGGGTGAAATCCGCCCGGTAAACAGGATTGAGCAAAGAATCACCGAAGCACAAAAACTTGGGTTTAACGAGATTTTTATTTCAAGATATAACAGAAAAGGCCTGGACCTGAAGAATACTAAAATCAACATCGTGTCCGTTTCCAAAGTTGAACACATTTATAATTATTTATTTAAATGATAGCCATGAAAACACCATTTAAATCAATAGCTTCTATCGTTTTTCTTTCTTTAATAATTTCCGCATGTAACAAGGATGAAACCAATGAACCGCAGAATGTAGAAACATACAACGGCATTACCGATCAGGATATGACGGTTAAATACCAGACCGGCGAACTTGATGGTAAATTGTTCCTTATCAGTTATGATCTTACGGTTATCTATGCTTATCAGCAAGGAATGGCCACGCAGGAATTAAAAAAATACGATTCGGAAGGGATTATACAGATCAATAACAAACAATTTGATCTGGACCTCGGAAGCGCCACAAATTATCTAAACGGCAACTTCAGCGATCAGATGGATTCCCTTACAGGTCAATACAGTTATAAATTTACGGAGCATGATACTGTGATCAGCGGGCAGTTTTGGACTTTAAAAGAATAAATAAAAGGTAAGCTGATACTTACCAATCAAAGATTGTATTTTGTTTGCTGTGGAGAACCTGAGA
>CAZTAW010000109.1:0-10942 GCA_964611705.1 uncultured Bacteroidales bacterium | reverse complement strand
CTCGTATAGACTGTGGAATATACATGCCTTTACGTATAAAGCAGCATAGTTCCTCTCTATCCTTTTGGGTAATCTTTGGGCTTTGCAATTTCACAGGCTAAACCCTCTGGAAATATTATCGCCACACTTCGCTTTGCCGTGTAAAAAACATTTGTAATTTTAAAGTTTTTATACAGCTTGCGAAGTCGTTGTGTGGTATAATTTAACAGATTGATATGAAAAAATTATTAATAATTCTATTTATCCTTATTGTTAATAAGGTTTTCTCTCAAACAGGGAATGAGCAATATTACCAGGATTACATGCAAGCATGTGAACTCATCTCATGTAAATATATTTATCTGGAAAGAAAACTGGATATTGCAAGAGAAGATTTTCTTCAAGAAAGAACAAAATATGCGAACAGTATTCAATGGGATAACGAACAGTTTTTGCTAGTACAAAGAAATGGGTACTTATCAATTGAAGAAATCCCAACAATAACATTTACAATACATCCTTCTTTCTATTTATATTCTAAAAAGATTGATTCATTAAATTTTTCAATACTGCATATTCGAGATTTTTCTGGTTGGAATGCTAACCATATTGATACAATCATTGGTAATGTTCTGGAGGCAAATCCGGATTTCTTGTTAATTGATTTAAAAGACTGTGCAGGTGGTAGCTTTAATAATTTGCTTTTTCTTAGCCATGCACTTAATCTGACTAAGTCTTATGAGTTTTTTTATGATATAATAACAAATGAGAAAAAAAGATTCTCCGGTGTTTCAAATTTTGATTTTATATCCGAAAAGATAGAATTAAAAAATAAATGGAAAGGAAAGGTAATTGTCCGAACAAACGAAATATGTGGTAGTGCATGCGATTTTTTCATACGACACCTAAAAGTGAACAATCGAGCAGTAATTGTAGGGACAGCTCCTGCCGGAAGAGGTGGTGGAACGGATAGTTTTGTATTAAAAAATACTCAAACAAAAATCAGCTTTCCACTTAGAGAAAGAATACCTGTAGATTATTTGAAAAGCATTGAATCTGATGTGATGAAAATAGATTATTATTCTGAGAAAGAAATATCAGGTTTGATTATCGACCTAATGCGTGAAAGAATAATTACACCACACAAAATGTTACTATATTCTTTTCTTCATTAACTTATTATTCCTTTTATCCTAAGAAGAAATTTCCCATCTGTTATTTCCTCACATTTGAATTTACCTCCTCTGGAAACAACGATATAACTTTTCTTTGAAATTATTGGTACTCGGCGAGTATATTCAAAACTCTTTCAACCTCCTCTCATAAACAAACACATCCTCATCAAATACTTTCACTTCTTTGTAGTTTTTGTTAAAATATTCTTCATGTCCGTGCATGTATGACTCGATGCAAAAGATGATAAATCGGGGCTCTTTTGCAAGTACCTTGCCAACCTCTTTATGGGTATTGATATTCAGGCCTTTGATATGGTAATCGTATACAAACATCGTTGGATGTACATAAGGCGTTGGAGGCGACTGATCAAGGAAATAATATATAATTTGCTTATACCCGGGCACGTAAACGATCTCGCCGTCATCCAGCTTTTCTTCAACATATCCGGCAACTTCTCTGGGTATATCCCTTCTGAAAATATAATACGACTGGTTAACCAGACTGATGATCAGTAATATTAACATTAATCCGGTGAAGAAAACTGTGCTGTGCTTTTTGATGTAAACACCTGCGCGGTTTGGCAAAACAAAAATATCGGACAGGATAAAAGCTATAGCAGGGAAAGTTTGTATGAAATAATGGGTGTTCGATTTTTTTAGTGATACAACAGCAAGAACGGCCATAACAAACCAGGTAATTTTAAAGAATGAAACAGGTTTCCGTTTCAACTTTAATACATTTATAAACAACAAATAATAAAAAAAAATAAAAGCTGGCAGGTATTTCAGGTGAATATCCAGGATGAAATCAAGGTAATTTTTCATGGCATTGGTATCCTGGTAATTTATCAGAAAAGAAAAGCTAAAGCGCTGGAATTCCTCAAAATGACTTAGTAAAATATAGCTGATCATAACAATGCCGACAGGAATAATAAAACCGGCCAGCATCAAAACGCCTGCCTGAAACAGCTTTGCTATTTTCATTTTCCCTAAAAAAACAAGGTAAACAAGAAACAATCCGTAAGCCAGCAGGTCGAATGCTACCAGATATTTGATAATGAATCCTGTTCCTGCAACCAAAGCGCCTATAAAAAATCGTGATTGCTTTTTCCAACAGAAAAAAATGTAAAAAGAAAGCACGGTAAAAAAGATGAAAAATATTTCGGTATTTGCTGCGTATGTAAGCCGATACATCGAAGCAAGGATCAGATATGCCAGTCCGGCAAAAACCGAAGCATATTTGTTTTGGCTTGTTTTTAGTTTTATCCTGTAAAGCAAAAATGCGGTAAGCCCTACCAGAATCGCAGCGATCAGCCTGGTAAAAATAATGCCGTTTCCGGTTATGAGATCAACAAAGCCAAAGATCAGAAAAATCCCGATGGGTTTTGTATCGTAGTAATCCACGTAAAGCAGTTTGCCATCGAATATTTCTTTTCCGATCAACAGATAAGTTGATTCGTCAATATCAATCACGCTGTAAAAGAAGGTTAAAATCTTAAAAATAATAGCAGTAATTATAAAGAATAGCAGCAGTTTTCTGTCGCTACTGCTGGTTTTTACCATCAAATTGTATATCCTGCTTAGGATTTTATTCATCACCCCTGATTGATGTTCACAAATTTTCGGGATAAAGATACATATGTCCATGACAAGTCAAGAGAAAGCCATAAATGTTATTATTTTTTAGTTGACAATCAATACTTTCCTGATCATTTTTTGATTACCTGCATGCAAGGCAAGATAGTACAAGCCCGTGTTAACATTTTCCAGGTTTATCCGGATGTTGTGAATTCCAGCTTCCTGGTTCGCTTTAAATAAATGTTGAATCACCTTTCCTTCGGAATTCAGCAATTCAATGTTAATCTTTTCTGGCGTATTTAGTGTATATTTGATAAAAATCCTGTCATGGGCCGGATTCGGATATAGGTGAAGTTTGCTATTATCACTGATTCCTTCCTGTTTACCAACATGCAAACCCGAATGATACCGGGCCAGGGTAAAGTATTCTACCCCGGTAATTGAGCTAAAGTATCCACCTATCAATATTTTCAGATCAGGCTGTATACTCACTGCTCTTGCAATATCACCGTCCCCATCCGGCAAGTCTGTAATCACAATTCCGAAATTGCCGAAATCGTTATCTGCCGAGCCATCAGCATTGTATCTTGTTGTGAGCAATCTCGTGGACTGGGAATTCCTATCGTTTCTTTTTGACGGTGAAGTTAAATAACCTGTGGAAACGATCTTATCATCATCCTGTATACATATATCATAGCTATTGGAAGCATTACCGGGCAGAACATCGGTTATTGCAAATCCATCGTTCCCGAAGGATTCATCAAGAGTGCCGTCGCTATTGCACTGGCAAATTGCTATAACAAAATTTGTTTCATTGTAGGCTGTTCCACCCATTACTATCTTATCATCTGATTTAATACCTATTCCTCTGCCTACTTCTGAATCAACATCCGGTACATCTATAATTGCTATACCATTTGAATTGAAAGTATTATCCAGTGAGCCATCCGGCATATACCTTACCATACAATAATTTAAATCACTTGTTGTGCAAACACCTCCTGCCACTATTTTGTCATCATCCTGCAAAACAACACAATAGGCTCCATCTGTGCCGGATTGTATGTCGGTTTCAACCTTGCCGTCATAACTGAAGTCCGTATCAAGTTGGCCATTAGGAAAAAGGCGTGCAGCAGCAAAATTATTTGTAGCTTTGGAACTAATTACATTTCCTACAACAACGATCTTTCCGTTGGATGTAATCGCCAAATCATTGAGATTATCATTATCACCATTAAAATCAAAAATACTTTTGCCATTGTTTCCAAAATTTGCATCAAGTGTACCATTGGGTAAAAACTGAACGATCATAAAATCGTCTCCATTGCTTTGAGATTCAATGCTTCCGGCAGCGACAATTTTTCCATTGTCTCTAACAGCCACAGCTCTGTATAATTCCGATCCACTGGGATTGAAATCTGTTTCTACTTTTCCGTTACTGCCAAAAGTATTGTCAACGGATCCATCAGGGTTGTATCTGAGCAAGATTCCTTTTTCCGTATTACCGTAATAGCCAACAATTATTATTTTACCATCATCCATTACGGCTATATCTCTGCCTACTCCGGTTTCGGAGGAAATAAGATATCCCGTACCGTTAAAATTAAGGTCCAGTGAACCAGGTTCCTGGGCACCCGCCATAGAAAACAAGAATAAGCTAAAAATAAAAATTGATAAATTTTTCATGGTTATATGGGTTTTGGTTTTTCGAATCAAGTGAAATATCATGACAATTAACAAATCTACAAAACAACTGTAAATAAATCAAGCGTTTTCCGGTTTACTTTTACATTCCATTTTGAAACATAAACTTACAATTCAATGATTCATCAAATCTTTATGATTTTTTTACTTGAGAAAAGATTGTTATCCAAATAAACATTCATTATATAAACACCTCTTTTCAAATTCCCTGTATTGATAATGATCCTGTTACCACCTGTTGAAAGAGGTTTTTCATAATGCACTTCGCCGGTAACTGCTGTTATTTTTATATAAATTTTTTGACCCTGAACGCCTAATCCGTAAATACTAATATTATCTTTACAGGGATTGGGAAACACTTTGATTTCAGACAACAAACCGATGTTTTCGAAAATAGTTGTAATCACCCCATCAAGCTGGGCAGTGTATACATTGTATTCCCTTCTGTCAGCAAGTTCGCAGGCAGCAGCAGGCACACTCACAGCTCTGCCAAGCAAGGAGTATTTACCTCCGGGCTCCATGCAGTCTCTTATTGTATGATGATTATAAACTGCATAAGCATCATTATCCACAGCAGTGGGTTCATAATATCCCAAGACATAAGATATATAAGAACTATCGGGGTTCAGGCGCCAAAACTTTGCATTGGCATTTCCAAATTTCCGGTATTGATTCAATACATGAGGATGATCAGGAGTGGTTTGCACATGATCCGTATCCGATGCAACCACCATGAATAACAGGTCAGGTAGTTTGGTAACCAGGCTGTCAATCCAGTAATCTCCGTTGCGATATTTCCAGAAATTCTTTGTTCCCTGATAATTTACAATATGCGAAGGAGGATTTTGCGGAAAAATATTTTCCTGTATAGCCTTCTGTACAAGCCTTTCGGAATAAAAGGCACGGTAACCCATTCCAGTATCGAAAACCAGTGGGTAGGGAATAAAATCCAGCCCATAATTTACAACATCATCTCCGTTAAAATCAAAATACAATCCCCCGAAAACCGTATCATTCAAATGATCAACAACAGGAATGGCTATATTTTCATCATAATTAAGCGATGACAGATCCCATTCCCCGTTATCGGGATTGTATGCAAAATTAAGCAGTGGATTAAACGGCCTTAAAGCCGAGGGCCAGGCACCTGCTTCGGCATTGGGCATGCCGTCACCAACAGGAGATTCCCAGTTGAGTATCCAGGCAAGTGAAGGGAAATCTCCCCCAAAAACCCCAGCAGTATTGATATTGGTTACACCTCCATAAGAATAAGCAATCAGGCCCATGTTTTCATGATCGGGAATTACCGGATAAGAATACTCAGAAAGAAATTTACTGTTTGTATCCTGCAATTCATTCATTGCAAATAAAATAACATCTCTGATGGCTTCAAGACTTCGTGCACCGCGAAAATCATAGGTGCCACCACTGTGGTGTTCTCCGGTTGAAAAACCCGGAAAATTGTATCTGATCTCAATAAATCCGTAATTTACCAATCCGGGACTATCCTTGGCAATACCGTTTCCACTGAATCCTCCCGGAGTAATGATAGCAATGGGAGCCCTGTCGCCAAACCGGCCGCCCGGGGGAATATCTATTCGCAGGGCAAGGCCTGTATCGCCGGCAACTGATGACGGAATGTTTGTAAACACAGAATCATACTGAGCATAGGAAACAGCAACAGTAAATATCATAAGGAAAGTAACAATTAACCTGAATAATAAAAAAGCCATAATCATTTTCGTTTTCGAAAGTTACAAATTATGACTGTTTTAAACCTAATTAGTTTAGTTTTCTTGCTAAAAATCATTTTATTTTTCTTTCAAAAAAAAAGCCTGCTTCAATCAGGCAGCAAGCTTTTCGATGCAAATTATATGCTTATTTCACAACAGTTAATTTTTTTGTATAAACCCGGTCAGCAACTTTAACCCTCACAAAATAAAAGCCATTATCCAGGTTATTTGTTTCTAATTTATACTGATGTCTACCCAATCCGTAAATAACAGGTTCTGATGCCTTTATACATCTGCCGGTTAGATTATACATCTCTATGAGAACCTTCTGCTGTGATGCAAGGTTGAAATCAATAATCGCTGAGGCATTCACCGGATTCGGATAGATATCCATCTCGAATCCTTTCTCAGGCTCGGGTATGTTTACATAACCATTGGTGCTGAATTGTGTGTTTTTGTGGTCTCCGAATTCCGAACCTTGCAATATGATATTATTACTTCCGTAATAGAAAATGAAATAGCCCGGATCCAAACCATCTTTGCCACTATCCCATATATCAAAAGTGTAACATTCAACATTAGGAAAGTCGAATGTTTCGCTGATGATCTCGCCGGGTTCCGTATAATCTCCCCCTGAATAAACAACTTCTCCGTTTGAATCCTTTATTTCCCAGGATATTTCTTCGGGATTATCATCAAGAACCATGTATAGCTTCACCTCATCAGGTGTAACCATAGCGCCTTCAACGATTTTTCTGTTGGTATCGTTTTTGGGATATTCGTCACTCTGGTTGTTTACATCTTCAGCGTATACCATTAGTTCATTTTCATCTTCAATATTATACAACAATTCAGGAAGCGCTACATTGGCTTTTTCAAGCGAACCGAGGCTGCCTGTCCATTCAAAGGTTTGCAGCTCTTCCGAATTTACTTTGTATTTGAGGGTAACTTCAGTAAGTGTGTTATTCCCGTTGTTTCTGATCTGTACAATCGGATAGAGGGACCCGCTACAATCTGCTTTGGGCAAATTTGAAATACTTGTGACCTCAACATCGTTATCATATGGCAATGTTATCGGATCGGTAGAACTATTACATGCCTGGTGCACATCCTTGTTTAAATTATCCTGAACAAATCCAACCGCTGATAATTCATCCATATCATATATATTTGCCAGTTTCCAGGAATCCTCCAGAATAATGTATTCTCCGTTCCCGAAATTATCGAGGGCTGTTCCGCTGCTGGAAGGAAGCATTTTTTTCATCACGTTATAAAAGTCCCTTTCACCATTGGTTCCGGGAGGGCTGCTAAAATGTATATGTTTTTCGATAACAACCATATGGCCGACAAGCGTTCCGGACACATCATCCGTGGCTTCAATGATCATGGTAATAAACACGGTATCCTCATCAGCAGAAAGACTATGCTGCATTTGCATTTCGAAGGGTGATGGCACTGAAGAAGCATTATTTATTGTTGCCTGTGTAAAACTACCCGGGCTGCCAACAAAGAAATTCCCATCTACAACGCAATGGGGAATTCCGCTAACACCGTAATAATTTTTCCTGGCATTATTGTCCTGAGGATTGTGCCAGTACATCGGGTCATTACCTGGTGATGGCCAGTTCATATGGTATTTAATGGAAGTGATCTTGTCCTCATTGGAATGTAAAAGTGCATCCATGCCGGGATTATAAACCCCACACCAATAACATGTTGAGCTGGTAAAAGATTCCATCAGCGACATTCTATCAGACTGGGTAAAGCTTAGGTTAACCGAAAATAAGATTACCAGGATCAGCAATGATAGTTTTTTCATAATGATTTTTGTTTATTTTGTGATATTGATGATTTCCGTATAAGTTTTATCATTTACACCAAACCTGACAAAGAAAACACCTGTGCCCAGATCATCTGCCTTGATTTGAATCCTGTGATTTCCAGCCTGGTATGTTTTTTTGTCGAGTTGCAGGACTTTTTCGCCAGTAATAGTATAGATACTGACATCCACTTTTTGCATTTCAGCTAAATTGAAGTCAATGTATGCCTGCTTATTGAATGGATTCGGATAAACCGAAAACTCAGGCGCTTCACTGATTTCTTCAACACCGACAAATCCACCGGCACCAAATTGAATGGCAGCTTGTTCGCCAAATTGAGTGCCCTGTAAAATAATGTCATCTTCATTATAATATAAAAGGAAAAAACCGGATTTAAGGCCATCGCCACCTTCATCATTAATTATAAAGGTTTTGCATCCTATTTCCTGAAAATCAAATGTTTCAGCGATAGTTTGTCCGCTTTGAGTATAATCACCACCGGAATAAAGTACTTCATTATCCGCATTCAGCACTTCCCAGGATACTTCCTCGGGATTTGCATCAAGAACCATATAAAGTTTTACGGTTTGCGGAGTCTGCTCAGCGCCGATAAATGAATCATCTATCGTATCATTATCCGGGTACTCGTCATCTTCCCCGTTGGGATTAACGCAGTACACTTCCACTGTGTTTTCGTCTTCAAGTGTAAATTCAATTTCGGGAAGTTCAACTTCTTCTATTTCGAGAAATTCAAGATCACCTGTCCAGTGATAGGTTGCAAGATCACCGTTGTTTACCTTGTATTTAAAATCAAGCTGTGTCAGCGGTGTTTCACTAATATTTGTAATTTTTACAACAGATGCAACTTTTTCCGTGCAGTTTTCCTGAGGCACGTCTTTAATACCAAACAATTCGGCGTTATAATCGTATGCAGGAGGGAATTCAGTCAGGTCAAGCTTTGTAGCCTGCAAAACTTCTTTTGTGCTGTTGTTTTGCACAAAAACAACCACTTCCATATCTTCCCTGACCCATGACGGGTTTAATGAAAACTCCAGGTCAACGGTTTCCACATCACCTCCTGAAAAATCAATTGAAGTTCCCTGGTAGTTAGGTACCATTTTCCTTAAAACAAAATTCAGGTGATCCTGTCCCTGCCATGAATACATAATATGCGACTGGGTAAGCGCAAATTGCAGCTTCAGGTTTGAACCCGAATAACTTGCTACTTTTTCAACCGTTACTGTGGCTCTGTAATCCGTCAGGCCTAACATTTCGCCAGTAACATCAATTGTAAAAGATGAGTTAACAGCTTTCCGCTGATTAACTTTGGGCAGGTAATCAGCATATAAACTTTGATTTGCACTACCTCCCTGAACAGTTAATATTCCATCGAATTTAGCTGTAGGATAAATCGAAATCCCATAATAGGTTATTCTTCCTCTGCTGTCATCATTCTCGAAAGAATCTCCGCCGTGGTACTCGAGAACGGCCACATCATGGCCGTTTTCAATCAGGTCATCCGCTCCCATAGCAGCACCCGGACAATATGGGCACCATGTTCCTGTAACTATTTCAAGAAGAACCATGTCGCGTTCTACCTGCTGGGCATTTATGGAAAATCCAGTTGTAAGAAAAAATGCTGCTAGTATTAAAGTAAGTTTTTTCATAATTCAGTAGTTTTGTTTTATTATGTAAATATATAGATTTTTATCTTTGTCGGGAAAAATTTTCCCAAATTAACAAAGTTTTGATTAATTATGCAAAGTATAAAATCACAAAAATTTTTTACTCATGTTGACAACCTTATATGTATCAAGATTGTCAATTATAAGAAATAAAGACGGAAAAATAATTTCTCCGTTTAAAAGTTTTGTATGATTTTTGCATTCAATACAGTATAACAAAAAACAAAAACTATGAAGAAACATATACTATTTATCTCGCTAATTTTCTTTTCAATTACCTTGTCTTTTGGACAGAGTTTTACCCTGTCAAATGAGCATGGAGACCTTCCCAACGGGGCAATCATTAACTATACCGGTGATATAGCATCAACTATATACGCTGAAATTGATGTTACAAACAATTCGGATGAAGCAAAAGATGTTCTGGTAAAGAAAGTATACATTGAAATTGTTGATGGTTCCGACAACATGTTTTGCTGGGGCGGATCATGTTACGGACCCGGTATTTTTGTTTCACCCAATCATTCAACCATTGAAGCGGGAGCAACAAACACGGAATTCAGCGGAGATTATTTTGCCAACAATACCGAAGGCATAAGTACCCTTATGTACATCTGGTATGACATGAACGATACAACCGACTCGGTTTACGTAATTGTAAATTTCAACACAAAGATGACCAAAAAGCTTGAGCTGGCCGGTCCTGAAGGTAACATCATCAGCAACGGATCTTTGATCTATGAAGGCGGGCTTGATCTGGTTGAAGCCGATTTGATCAGGGTTATCAATTTTGGTAATGAAGTGATTGATGTGAAAGTTAAGAAAACCATTAATGAAGGTGACACAATTGCGGGTACACAAAATAACTTCTACTGGGATATGGAATACAGTATGGATCAGTATGAATCGGATGCCGTTTCAATGGCTTCGCTTGAAACATTTTATGACTTCAAGGGAATGTACCATCCCGATGGAAATGAAGGTTCATCCATTATTACGTATGAGTTTTTTGATATTAATAACACATCAAATTCAGTTACCGTGGAGGTTGAATACGATGCCGAATCATCACAGGGTATAGCAGATAAAATCTCTCTGGCTGATTTCTCCTACGCATATCCGAATCCGGCTGCCAACCAGGTTAGCTTTACTTACGATCTGAGCAATGAAGTTAATGATGCTGCAATCATTATCAGCAACCTCTTAGGGTCAGTAGTTAAAGAAAGAAGAATTTACGCCATAATTACAAAGCTTGTAGAAAAAGGATT
>CAZTAW010000108.1:0-10943 GCA_964611705.1 uncultured Bacteroidales bacterium | reverse complement strand
GGGCATACGAGATAGGAACCGTATATAAGAAAAAAGGGATAACAACAGTAATCGAAGGTATACATGCTGCTACCATACCCGATGACGCTTCCCGATATTTCAATGTGGTTGTTAGCGGTGAAGCCGAAGCTATCTGGCCACAGGTGATAAAGGATTTTGAAAACGGAACACTCAACAAAAGATATTTTGGCCGGCCGGCTGAAATGAATATGTTGCCACGGGCAAGACATGACCTGCTTCACCCTGACTATCTTTACAGTCCCATTCAAACTACCAGAGGTTGCCCTATGCAATGTGAGTTTTGCTCGGTGCACCAATTCAACGGAAAACGTTTCAGGACAAGGCCTGTTGAAGATGTATTGAATGAAATGGAGATCATGCCCGACAAGCGAATGGCCATTATTGATGACAATATCATAGGATATACAAAACGCTCACAACAAAGGGCAATTGAGCTCTTCAAAGGAATGATAAAACGAAAGATCAACAAAGTATGGTTTGCACAGGCTTCCATTAATTTTGCAGATAATGAAGATGTATTGAAATATGCTTATGAAGCAGGATGTAAAATGGTATTGGTTGGCATTGAATCCGAGAAGGAAGCTCAACTTAAAGAACAAAAGAAAAACCTGAATATCAGGTATAGGCAGGATAAATATGAGAATGTATTTAACCGTATTAAAAAAAACGGGATCAGTGTTTTGGGAACATTTATCTTCGGGCTTGATTCTGACACCGTTGAAGACTTGCACCAAAGGGCTGAATATATTATTGATTGCAGTGTTGACTGCTATCAAACGAGCATTTTGACACCTTTGCCAGGAACCGGACTATACGATAAATTTATAAAAAAGAACCGGTTGGTAGCTACAAACTACCCTATTGACTGGCAAAAATATCATGCTTTTGAAGTCGTTATGAAACCAAAAAGAATGTCATCCGATACTTTAAAAAAGGAAATGAACCTTATCTGGCAGAAGATATATGATAAAAAAGTTATTATGAGGAAATTCCTGAATACCATGAAAGCAACACGCGACAAAACATCGGCCCTATGGGCCCTGTCCTCAAATATAACATATCACAATGTTACGCTTGAGTCAACAGAAAATCCCATAACAGGTGAAGATGTTATCAACCAGGCAGTTTCCCCAAATGCGCTTTAAGCTAAGAAGATTATGTCAAAGAAGAAAAAATATAAACTATTACTTATCAATCCCCAAAACCAAAGAAGAAAAGGTTTTGTTATTGATAAGGAATCAACATATCCCCCCATAAGTCTTGGAATAATTGCTTCACTTACACCAGATAATTGGGAAGTGGAAATACACGACGAGCAGTTTGAGCCCTTTGAATACAAAAATGCTGATATGGTCGGTTTTACAGCTTTTACTGCTCAGGTAGCAAGGGCATATGAACTTGCACAAATATACAGAAAGAATGGAGTTACAACTGTAATCGGAGGTATACATGCATCCATGATGACTGAAGAAGCAAAAAAATATATAGATATAGTTATACGTGGTGAAGCAGAAAGTATCTGGCCACGAGTAATTCGGGATTTTGAAGACGGTAATCTTAGAAATGAATATATTGGTAAACTGCTGTTAATGGATAATTTCCCGAAAGCACGCCATGATCTTCTTCATCCGAATTATGTTTATAGTTCAATACAAACAACCAGAGGCTGCCCGATGCAATGCGAATTTTGTTCCGTTCATCAATTTAACGGAAGAAAATACAGGGCAAGGCCGGTTGAAGAAGTCCTGGATGAAATGGAAATTATGCCACATGAACGTATGTTTATTGTGGATGATAATCTGATCGGCTACAGCAAAAAATCACAGTTAAGGTCCATTGAACTTTTCAAAGGCATGATTAAAAGAAAAATCAACAAGGAATGGTTTACACAGGCTTCTATCAATTTTGGCGATAATGAAGAAGTTTTGAAATATGCCTATGAAGCCGGATGCCGGATGGTGCTGATCGGTATTGAGTCGGAAAAGGAAGCCCAGTTACAGGAACAAAAAAAGATGCTCAATATAAAATACCATCAGGATAAATATGAAGAAGCTTTCAGAAGGATACATAAAAGTGGAATCAGTGTTTTAGGTACTTTTATTTTTGGACTTGATGCTGATACTATTGATGATCTGCATGCAAGAGGTGAATATATTATCAACAGTGGTGTAGATGCTTTTCAGACAAGTATTTTAACACCTATGCCGGGTACAACATTGTATCACAGATTTAAAGAGCAAAACCGTATTTTGCATAACAATTTTCCAAAAGATTGGGAAAGATATCATGCTGTGGAGGTTGCTTTAAAACCCAAACAAATGTCACCTGAAACCCTTGAAATTGAAATGAAAAAAATCTGGGAGAAGATTTATAATAAGAAAGTTTTTTTAAAGAAATTTATACATACCCTTCGTGAAACAAAAAGTCCGAGAAGTGCAGCATGGGCATTAACCACCAATATTCATTACCACAATATCGTTAAGGAAGAGTATAATGTATATCTTGACCCCCAAGACCTGTATAAGGATATTCAATTGAATAACCTGAGCGCATTGGTTTAATTATGGCTACAATGAAACAAATATTGTACAGCCGGCCAGCCAAGACAAATTTCCCTGCCGGCAATTTCGCTGGTTTGTTAAGAATACGTGCAAAGCAGCATCCTGATAAAACAGTCTTTATTTTTCTTGAGGATGGAATTAATGAAACGGCAAGGATAACATACGGTGAACTTGAAAGAAAAGCTTCACTGGTAGCTGCCGCGCTTCTTGAGAAAAATAAAAAAGGCGAGCGTTGTATCCTGCTTTTTCAAGCGGGTATTGATTTTATTGTTGCCTTTATGGGCTGTTTGCTTGCCGGTGTAATTGCTGTGCCTTCCTATCCGCCTCGAAGAAACCGCAAAAACGAAAGATTCCAGGCAATAGTAGATAATTGCAAACCATCTGTTATTATTGCATCGGATAGCATTGCCAATGACCTGCAGAAAAATCCTGAAGATCATGAAAAGATCAAAAACATCCGTTTGATCAGTTTTGATAAACTGGAATTCTCACAAGAAAATATGGTTGCAAAATCTGAAATATCAAAAGAAGATATTGCCTTTCTTCAATACACTTCAGGTTCCACAGGAATGCCAAATGGTGTAATGGTTTCACATGGCAACCTCATACATAATTCGGAGATAATCAAAAAAGCTTTTAACCACGACGAAAATTTGAGAGGAGTAAACTGGCTTCCGCCTTTTCATGATATGGGATTGATTGGTACTTTATTGCAACCTATCTATGTGGGTGGACAAAATGCCATCATTCCCCCGACATCATTTTTAAGGTATCCCGAAAGATGGTTAAAGGCAATTACAAAATATAAGGGAAACACGGTTGGCGGCCCCAATTTTGCTTTGGATTATTGCTGTGATAAAATTTCAGAAGAAGATAAAAAGGAAATAGATCTTTCATCAGTAGAAATTTTCTTTTGCGGCTCCGAACCTATAAGGGAAAGTACCCTGAATCGCTTTTCGGAATATTTTATGAATTGTGGTTTCAAAGCCGGGATGTTTTATCCCTGCTACGGCCTGGCCGAATCTACCCTGATTTGTACCGGAGGCGATTATAAAGATAAGCCGGCTTATTTTTCCGCAGAGAAAAACAGCCTGGAAACAGAAAACAAAATTCGGCCTGTTAAGGGAAATAAACAGGCTTTGTCTTTTGTAGCATGCGGTTATCCTTTTTATGATATGGAAGTTATTATTGCCGATCATAATAAAAAAGAAATTTGCCCGAATGGCCAAACCGGTGAAATTTGGGTAAATGGTCCGTCTGTTTGCAAGGGTTACTGGAAAAATGCCGTAAAAACAAAAGGAACTTTTCATGCAGTTTTGAAAAACAATGAGCAGCAGAAATACATGCGAACCGGCGATGTTGGCTTTATTCATGAAGGACAACTTTATATTACGGGTAGGTTAAAAGACTTAATTATAATCCGGGGACAAAATTTTTTCCCGCAGGACATTGAGAATACAGTTGAATCATGTCATCAGGCATTACGGAAATATTCAGGAGCAGTGTTTTCTGCAGATATAAAACAGGAAGAGCGTTTGGTCATTGTTTCAGAAGTTGAAAGGTCATATATAAGAAATCTTGATAATGAAGAAGTTTTTAATACGATCAGGGAAGCTGTTTCAGAAGAATACAATATCGCACCTTTTGCGATGGTGTTGATTAAAACCGGTAGCATTTTAAAAACGAGCAGTGGAAAAATACAACGTTTGGCAACAAAAAAAGCTTTTCTACAAAACGAATTGAATGTGATCGCATCCTGGGAAATGGATTTGGAAAAAGACTTCCCGGCAGAAACATTCAAACCACAAGAATTTTCTTTTGATGAAATCCAAAATTGGCTGATCAACTGGCTTAGCCGGAAAATAAAAATAAATCCTGATAAGATCAATCCTGAAAAAACAATCCTTTCATACGGCCTCGACAGCATTGGTTTAGTAGAACTCGAACGGGAAGTAAACCGGCAATTCGATATAGAAATTTCCCTGTCGGATTTTATGGAAGATAACCGTATAGGCCATTTGGCGGAGATGGCGTACAGGCTACTGAAGGAGAAGAAGTAGTTTGATAAGATGGAGGCAGAGAAGGGCTTAGGGCGTGGGGCGTAGAGCGCAGGGCTTAGGGCAAAGAGTAGTGGTTTGATTTCACGATTTGTAATGGCTTATCCCCTTGTGGGAGACGGGAAAGGGGGCGTTAGCGATCCCGATACGCTGCGCTATCGGGATTGTTCAACTAACAAATTTCAATTCACTTCGTTCTTGAAATTTGAGTTTCACACAAAACCCCGGAACATTCGCTCCGGGGTTTAAGTAAAATTTTATAATTATCCCTGTCGGAAAACGATATCTGTTGGATTAAACAACACCCTGAGCAATCATTGCATCGGCTACTTTTACAAAACCGCCAATATTTGCTCCTGCTACGTAGTTTATAGAATCACTTTCTTTACCATATTTTTCACAAGTAGCATGAATGTCTTTCATGATCTGCTGTAACTTACTGTCAACTTCTTCCCTTGTCCATGACAGGCGCAGTGAGTTTTGCGACATTTCAAGTCCTGAAACAGCAACACCCCCTGCATTAGCAGCTTTACCAGGTCCGTAGAGGATCTTTTTCTCGAGGTATACTTCAATGGCTTCAGGTGTTGAAGGCATGTTGGCACCTTCTGAAACTACATAGCAACCATTCTTGATCAATGTTTTTGCTTCTTCTTCATTGATCTCATTCTGTGTTGCATTAGGCATTGCAACATCACATGGAACGCTCCAGGGACGTTTGCCTTCGTTATATTCGCATCCGTATTTTTCGGCATATTCGCGGATTCTTCCTCTCTTTATATTCTTAAGATGCATTACGTATGCGAGTTTTTCTTCATCAATACCATCTTTATCATAAACAAATCCGCTTGAATCAGAAAGTGTAACAACTTTACCACCCAATTCGGTAACTTTCTGGGTAGCAAACTGAGCTACGTTTCCGGAACCGGAAATGGTAACTGTTTTTCCTTTGATGGATTCGCCGCGGGTTTTCAGCATTTCTTCTGCGAAATAGGTAGCACCGTATCCTGTGGCTTCAGGACGGATGAGTGAACCACCCCATTCTCTTCCTTTACCTGTTAATACACCTGTAAATTCGTTTTTCAGTCTTTTGTATTGTCCAAAAAGAAAACCAATTTCTCTTCCGCCAACACCGATGTCACCGGCAGGTACGTCAGTGTTCGGGCCAATATGACGGAATAATTCTGTCATAAAGCTTTGGCAAAAACGCATTACTTCATTGTCTGTTTTTCCTTTGGGATCGAAATCGGATCCACCTTTACCACCACCCATTGGCAGGGTAGTTAAGCTGTTTTTGAATACCTGCTCAAAAGCAAGGAATTTCAAAATTCCGAGGTTTACCGTAGGGTGGAAACGCAATCCGCCTTTGTAAGGGCCAATGGCGCTGTTCATTTCAATACGGTATCCTTTGTTTACCTGAATTTCGCCTTTATCATCAATCCAGGGTATTCTGAATAGAATAACCCGTTCAGGTTCTGCAATTCTTTCAAGGATTTTTGCTTCTTTGTACTGAGGATTTTCTTCAATAAATGGAATTAAAGATTCTGCGACTTCTTGTACTGCTTGATGAAATTCATCTTCGCCTGCATTCCTGGCTTTGATCTTAGCCATGAATTCCTGTACTAATTTGTCATAAGCGCTGTTACTCATAACTTGTTATGTTTTGTTAATTGGTTAATAAAGATTGAATTAGGGGCAATATTACTTAAAATATTTTATCCCCCAACAACAAAATGTTAATTTTTTTAACACTAAATCCTAATTTAGATTAATGACAGATAAAAAGAGCAGGTTAACTGATGGTTGAATGTATGTATGGTTGCATGGATGAATGATTGCATGGATGTATGGATCAACATACGTTATCAATCAATGTTTGTGATGATTTTGTATTCTCTGATGAAGAAAGGGAATTATCAATTTACAACGATATTCATCTCATCCACCAGATGTTTTGCTCCTGCAAACTTATCAACGATAAAGAGTAAATAGCGGATATCAAGTGTGATGTTACGGCATTGATCGGGGTCGTACATCAGGTCGCTCATGGTGCTTTCCCAGGCACGGTCAAAGTTTAACCCTATTAATTCGCCTTTGGCATTAAAAACCGGGCTTCCTGAGTTGCCGCCGGTTGTATGGTTTGTACCCAGAAAGCAAACGTGCATCCTTCCGTGATCATCTGCATACCTGCCGAAGTCTTTATTTTTATACAATTCTTTTAGCTTGTCTTCAACAACATAATCATAAATATCAGGATTTTCCTTTTCCATAATTCCCGTCAGGGTGGTATAATAATCATATTCTACGGCATCCCTCGGAGAAAAACCGTCTACCTTACCGTAATGAACCCTCAAAGTGGAATTAGCATCCGGATAAAAACGCTTATCAGACTGAAATTTCATTAAACCATGCATGTATAACCTCTGAAGGCTGTCAAGCTGGGTATCGAATTTTGTTAAATGCCCCTGGAGTTTATCGTAATAAAAATCCCTTAAATTTTGCGCCATGCGATAAGCCGGATCCTTTTCTATCTTTTTGTAGTGCCTGGGCTTATAATTATTTATAAATTCCAAGGTTTTTTCTTCATCTGTAAATATTGATTTGCTGAAGACCCATGCAGCAAATTCTTTATAGTTACCATCATATTTTTCACGGATCTCTTTTAGAAATTCAGGTTTGTATTCCTCCGAAAGATTTTTGTCGTATATTTCCAGCACATCTGCCATAGTCTTTTTATCTATTGGTAAATGATAATTCCTGAAGTGATTTTTTGTAAAGGTTTTCAACTTTGCAATTGTTTGTTCAAGCAAGGCCGGAATGGTGTCTTCGGCTTTGCTTATTTCCACCAGGCTGTTGAATTTACCTGCAAAACCAACAATTTCAATTCCAAAGCCGCCTTCTGATACATATTCATATGCCCTTTGATAAGGAGCCAGGTAAGCATAGATTTTTCTGAACTCAGGTAACAATTTGCCGTATTTCAATTTTCTTTGCTTATCGGCGTCTGCCCATTGCTGGAATTCGCTCTCCAAAAGCTGCTTTTTTGCAATACCATCCAGCTTCTTGATTCCCCGGTTTTCACCGATATATTTTTTCCAGTAATTGGCAACGCGTGCCAGTTTGGAAGCATATTGTATCCTTACAAGCTTATCATTGTTCATATAATCTTTCATAATGTTGATCCGCTTTTCCCGCAAGCCGATTATAGCAGGATTTATCACGTTAATCCTGTTATCAATAGCGTATGAGGGAAGGTATTCAAAGGTACGTCCTGGAAATCCAAAGACCAGCGTAAAATCGCCTTCTTCAATTCCGGTAATACTAATGGGTACATTGTATTTGGGTTTAAAAGGCACATTGTTTTCTGAGTAAGGCGCCGGGTTATTATTTGAATCGGCATAAATTCTGAAAATTGAGAAATCGCCGGTATGCCTGGGCCACATCCAGTTATCGGTATCTCCGCCAAATTTACCAATATTTGACGGGGGAGCCGCAACAAGGCGAACGTCCTCATATGTTTCTGTGACGATCATGTAATATTTGTTTCCATGATAAAAAGGTCTGACTGTTGCATCATAATAGCTGTTATCTGTTTCTTTTGTGATAATTTCGTCAATGTTTTCCTGAATTGTAAACGCCCTTTCTTCTTCAGACATGGAAAAGTTTACTCCATTAAGAACCTTTTGTGTTACATCTTTCATCTTAACAATAAACGTAACTGTGAGGCCGGGGTTAGGCAATTCTTCGGATTGATCCATTGCCCAGAAACCATCCGTCAGATAGTCATGTTCCAGACTGCTGTGGCGTTGTATTGACCCGTATCCGCAATGATGGTTGGTCAACAGTAGTCCCAGCTCCGAAACCACAATGCCCGTGCATCCCCTTCCGAAACGCACAACAGCATCTTTTAAACTCGAATGATTAATGCTGTATATATCTTCTGCTGTGATTTCCATACCCATGGACTGCATTTCGTCTTCATTTAATTGCTCAAGCAATATGGGTATCCACATACCTTCATCAGCACGGGATGCATTAAAAACAGAAAATCCCGTAAGAAATACCAGAATAATTATTAGTTTTTTCATGTGAAAGGTTTTATAAATTGATATCAAAAATTACTATTGTTTTACTGCAATGGTTTCGATTTCTATCATTACTCCAAGTGGAAGCTTTACAACACCAAAAGCAGCCCTGGCCGGTGGGTTTTTAGTGTAATATTTTGCATAAACTTCATTCATTGCCTTGAAGTTATCCATATCATCCAGCAGACAGGTTGATTTTACAACATCTTCATAAGAATATCCGGCAGCTTTTAAAATGGCTCCGATGTTTTTCATAACCTGTTCGGTTTGCTCTTTGATGCTGCCTTCAACTACTTTTCCGGTTTCGGGAATCATAGGTATTTGTCCTGAAATATAAAGAGTTCCGTTGATCTCAACTGCCTGGCTGTAGGCTCCAACGGCTTGCGGTGCGTTTTCTGTGTATATGATCTTTTTCATGATATTTGGTTTTTATTAAGATTTCTTTAATGGTTACGAAAATACAATACTTAATTTAATCCTTGCTAAATTTATACTTTTAAAAATCTAAAGGTCTCTGAAGTCTTTTTTCTTGGTGAGTTTAAGATCCTGCAAAATAGAGGATTTGACATTGATTGTAAAATTCCAGCTTTTTCTTGGTCCCATGGGTATCCAGTTGAAACGCATTTCCCAGCAATGCAGATCGCGGTATATATTAACCGAGGTATATGATAATTTTCCCTGTTCAAAATCATAACCTGACCTGAAACCTATTTTCCATTTTTTTGTTATGCTGATATCACCAAAAAAACTAAGTGTTTGCACCAAATTGTCTTCTCTCTGCCTGATGAAATTGATGTATTCATTATCGGCAGTATAACGAAGGTTATAATTGATATTTAATGACCATGGAATACTCCAGTCAATGTAATCTTCCGGGTTTTGCTCGATTTGCTGCATCTCTGCTTCGGTGCCTGCATCGGTTTGATTTTTATCCTTCTTTTTAAATTGCTCCGAAGTAAGGTTGAAACGCAGTCCGATGTTCCATGTAGTATTATCCAGCCTGAGAAACCGCTTGTTAACTTTCCATTCGAATTTGTTCAGGTTTTTTGTCCCTGATGAATCAAGCACATAAGGATCCCAACTACTTGAATATGTAATATCAAAACCTTTGAAAAGACGTGTTCTTCCACTCATTTTCACTTTAGACCATCGAAGGGAGTCTTTTGCCAGGTTATAGCTTGCAGATATTGTAAAGTTATCAATGAGCTTTATTTTCTTCATACCTGTTATGGTATCTTTTTTTGATGGCACCTTGATCTCCAGGTTGTTCGACAGGCTGAAATTCAGGCTGCCGGATTTACCGGAAGGGGGCTGTCCGTAAATAGCGCCTTCATAAAGTGAATATTGTATGCTGTCGTTCAGATCCTGGTCGTAATAATAATCATAATATCCCCATTTTTCGTTGCCAAAATCCGGTCTGTAAGAAAATGATACGGATGGTGTAAGCACATGTCTGATGGCGCGAACAGGGCCTTTTTTAAAAGCTACCATACCGTAGAGTTTGGTGGTAAGGGAGGAGCTGAAACTAAAATCAACAATGTTGTTGAAGTTTCTCAGGGTATCTGTGGCTATATATCCGATAGTTGTGTCATTGCCATTTAGCAGGGTGTCGTTACTCCAGTATTTTCTGTATGATTCAAAATACATTCTGTCGGTAATGTTTATCGAGTTCGTCAGGTTAAAATGTTTTAAAACTTTGACCGAACTGCTAACCGGCAAACTATGTTTGATACCATTTTTGAATTCGTTGATAAAACCGGGCTTAAACAGCATTGAGTCAGGGGTTGATGTTGTATTTTTGGCATTCATGGTATAATTCATGCTAATGTTTTCGTACCATTTTTGTTTGCCCACCCTTTCTTTTTTCCTGAAGGGATAAAAACGGTTAACTGAAAAAGTAACTTCCGGTAAGGTCAGGTTTACAATTTTTGTTTTGGTATTCTGGCTGTGACTGGCATTCACTGTCAGGAAATATTTTTGTTTAAAGTTTGTCTGGTAAGCCACACTCGACTGGAAGGTGTTTGATAAATAGTCCTGCGTGCTTGAGGGATTGAATACATTGTACTGGCTGCTTACTATATTTACATTGGCAGAGAATTTACTGTTGGGTCGTGCTTTGGGATCCTGGCTGTGATTCCATCGGATTGCAAAATCCTTGCTTTCCCTGTAATCGGATGAACCCTTTTGCCCAACCTTATTGATTGCATAGGTAAGATTAACGT
>CAZTAW010000107.1:0-11103 GCA_964611705.1 uncultured Bacteroidales bacterium | reverse complement strand
CAAAATTAACAGTGTCGTTTAATTCTTCCATTAATTCGTCATTTACTTTCCAGACCGCATCCTCAAAACGCTCCAGATAGGCAGTGGTTTTCTTCTCCCCATCCCCTGGCTTGAATGCCACATCTATATTAAAGAAATCGAAAGGAATTGTTGGGAAAAAAGTTGATTTTATCACACCGCCGCCCACAAAACCAAATGTAATTATAATAAGTGCAACAGGCAGGGAAACTACAATCCATTTCCATTTTAATCCAAACCTGAGCACTTTGGCATAAAGTTTATTTCTCATCAAAACCAGGAAATAATCAAGTCTTTTTCTGATATGTTTTCCCCATCCCTGGCGGTCTTTGGATCGCAAAACATACTTACTTCCAACATGGGCGGGAAGCACAAAAAATGCTTCAAACAAAGAAAAGAACAAAGAAAAGATCACTACAAAGGCCATTTCGAACATCATTTCCATTCTGCCCTGCAGAAACAGCAAGGGCGAGAAAGCAATGATGGTAGTTGTTACGGATGTTGCGACAGCAGGCAAGACTTCCATTGTGCCATCAATGGCAGCTCTTTTAGGGCTTTTTCCTTTCTCAAAATGAGTGTAGATATTTTCTGCGATCACAATACCATCATCTACCAGGATACCTACCACAAGTATCATCCCGAAAAGGGATATCATATTAATGGTAATGCCGTATATTGGCGCGATGATAAACATAGCCAGAAATGAAGCCGGAATTCCAACAGCAACCCAAAATGATAAGCGTATACTCAAAAACAGGCCAAGCGTAATAAGAACCAGTAAAAGCCCGATCCCTCCATTTGTATATAACAGGTTAAGACGTGCTTTGAGCATTTCGAGGAAATTGTAGGTTATTTCTAACTCTACACCATTATGGGTTTTATTGAAATTTTCAGCATAATCTTTTATGTAACTGGTTATTTCCGCAAGATCTTCCTCAGCAAGCTTTGTTATCTGAAATGTGATGTTTCTTTTACCATTCATATATGAGGCATCAGGAACATCGGCAAATTTCATTTTCACTTCAGCTACATCACGGACTTTAAGATAACTACCATCATTATCGGCACGTACCACAATTTCCCCGATTTCATTCGGATCAACCGTGCGGGCCCTGGAACGGATTAGTATTTCTTCATCCTCTGAACGTATCATTCCTGCCGATACATCTCTGTTATTCAAAGCAATGGCAAGGGAAATTTCATCAAAGGTAATGTTGTAACGCAAAAGATCATTCTCCCGAACCTCAACAGATATCTCCAATGCGGGATAGCCCGAGACATTCACTTGTGACATCACCCCCGAATTCAGAAAATCATACTCAATTTCGTCTGCCAGCTTCTTCAGGGTCATTAGGTCTACTTCCCCGCTCAGTGCCACATACATAGCATTTGAAGTTGCCCTTCGCTTAAAAACGATTGGTTTCTCTGCATCCACCGGAAATGAGCTGATACCGTCAACTGCATTTTTTACCTCCATCAGGGTTTCGTCAATATCATATTCACCGGTAGTGGTTATGTTAACTGATGAAAAATTTTCGGTAGATGTTGAGTTAATTTCTTTGATCCCAACAATTCCCCGGATAGCTTCTTCAACGCGTATGGTAACTCCTTCTTCCATCTCTTTGGGAGAGGCCCCGGGGTAAAAAACATTTACCGTGATCTCCGTAGTGGACCTGTCAGGAAAGAAGGATTTTTTCATCGTACCAAAAAGACTGTATAATCCCCCTATGAAAATGATAGCTAAAATTATGTTTGCATAAAAAGGGAATTTTACAAATGTTGTTATTAATTTCTTCATGGATTGATAAGATTTAGGCTGTCCGTTTAATCATTGATCACTTTAACTTTTGATTTTTCAGGAATATTTACAAGTGGTTCGGTCACAATCCGAACAGTATCAGGTATACCTGAGAAAATAATTGTTTCATCGTTTATTTTATGAATATTTATTCTTTCTTTATAAAGAAGACTGTCTTTGATAATAAATACTTCATCATAATTGAAAACTGCATTCCTGGGAATTTCCATCACATTATTCAATTCACGGCCCTTAAAAACTGCTGTCAGATACTGTCCTTCGTACAAAGGATTTTGAGATGAAGGATATACATAAATAAACACACTTACCGATTGGGTTGCAGGATTAACAAAACTGGCTTTTCTGGCGATCGTTCCGCTCCATTTGACTTTCCTGTCTTCATCAAAAATTGTTACTTCACTATCTTCTGATATCCATTTAATATCTTCTACTTCAACCGGAACTTCAAGCTCAAGCTTATCTGTGCGTATTATCCGGGCAACACGACTACCCGTATTGGCTATGGAACCCACCTCAAGGTAAACTTCCGTAAAAGAACCATTAAAGGGTGCATGAACCTGGTATTTTTCCAGTCGTACCTCACTGCTTTTAATGTTATAATAATCTGCCAGGATATTTCTTCCGGCGAGAAAATTTTTTTCCTGACCGGAACCAATTACCGGGAGTTCGGGTAAGGATTCCGAAATATCAATTTTCTTAAAAAAATCAAACCATTTTTGATATGCATCGGGGTAATCAATTTGCAGATCAGGCAAAGCATTGGCTATCAAATTCAGGAAACGGCTTTTGGCAGCCCTTAGTGAATAGGCTGCTTCTTCATCAAATATCCTGAATAACAAATCTCCCTCATAAAAACTTTCACCTTTTTTCAGGGATACCGTCCCCTTTAAAATTTCTCCCTGTACTTCACTGATCACATCAACATAGTGCTGCGATCCAAGCCTTCCGGATGCTTCTACTATTGTAGGCATATCACCGTATGAAACAGAATCGGCCTTCACTGCTCTCAGCAATGATGTATCTGGTTTGTTCAGTGGTTCTTTTTTTAATGAAAGAAGGAAAGCTGTGAGGGCAACAGCGCCAACCAATATTAATAATGTAATTGAAATGACTAATATTTTTCTTTTCTTCATGATAAATAATTTTGCAAACAAAAGTATCCTTACTTCTAATACCTTCCTATTGTTATTACTTGACTTAACATATATTAACTTTAAACCAACAAAAACACAGGACGAATAACACTGATCTTATTGCAAATGTTTAATGAGAGTTCAATTTGTTCATTTGTGCGGTGCTGTGCTGGCAAGGATTCTTCAATGTGACAAGAATATGGCAAATTGATTTATTATCCGATACCGATTTTACGAAATTTTTTGAATTTAATTCGCCTGCATTTCGATATGTATGATAACTTTCGATGAAAAATACTAATAATAAAACAGCCAGGCTTTATAACCTTTATCAAGCAGACGGTTGAGCTCATACATTGCATCGGGCCTGTTTTTAAAGGAATTGTAGCTTACATAATACTTGTTGTTTTTGTAGGCCACGATCTGCCCGTAAAAACCCATTTCTTCAAGGTCTTTGATTTTATCAAGTGCATTCTGTTTCACTGAAAACACTCCTGCAATAATATGGTATTTCTTAGCCGGAACCGGTTTCAGGTCATCTTGCTGTGTTTTGGTTTTGCTAGTTTCTTTCTTCCCGGGTGTTTCTTTCTTTTCAGGAGCTTCCTGTTTCTTTATACCTTCTTCTTTATTTCCTGCCTGGGTGATTTCCTTTTTCGTTTCTTCAGTTTTGGATTTTTCTGCATCATCCTTCTTTTCATCGGTTGCAGCTTGTTTTTCAGCGCCTTCTGTTTTCTTATCTTTATCTGTTGTGGTCAGTTGTTGTTCGGTTTGCTGTTGATCGTCTGCTTTTTTGTCAGAAACAAAATATCCTTTAACATTATCATAGTCCAACACAATCCAAGCTGCGAGGCCAATCAGAATAACCAATACAATCAGCAACCAGATTAGTGCGGTACGTTTTTTCTTTTTGCCTTCTTTCTTTTTATCTTCATTTTTAAATGCAGCTCTTGGATCCTGTTGAACAATTCTTTCTTTTGGTGGGTCTGTTTTGCTGGCTTTGGGTTCTTCTTTCTGAGGTTTTTTCTCCTCATGTTTTGGTTTTGTTTCTCCGGCTTTTTTTTCTTTTTCAGGTTCAGGTGGTTTCTCAGCTTTCTTTTCTTCTTTTTTTTCCTTAACAGGAGCAGCCGGCGGTGGTGGTTTCTTTTCTTCCTTCTTGAAAGTCTCTTTTGATTCGTCTTTCACTTTTCCCTTTTCTTTAGGCTTCTCATTGTTTTCAATTGCATCAGCTTCAACTACCTGAGACTCCATACCTGAAAATCTTATTCTTCCCTGTTCATCATTATATAATGTACCCACACCTTCAAATTCGATTTTCTTTCCCTTTTCAAGGTCTTGTTTAACTTTGCTGACAAAATCATCCACACGTGTAGCAGCATCGGATATGGGAAAACCTTCTTTTTCGGCAATATGGTTTATCAATTGACCATCGTTGAACTTGATAAATTCATTGAATATTATATTCCTTATTTCTCCTTTACTTTTTAAAAAAGCACCGAAATTAGGAATGATAACCCTGTCGTGATCTTGGATCAGTTCGTGAATGTATTTGACGATCATACTTTTTGGTTTTGTATTTTTTTTCGCAAGTTAAGTTTTTTCAACTTAAATTACTAATAAAAATTACTGAAAATTTATCAGATAATAAACAGGGCAAACAGAAATCTTTTTCTGTTTACCCTGTTTACCTTATTTATATACATCTATTCCGGTTTCCACTCCGGTATACGTCCGGGTGTCCAGGGAGCGCCATGTTTTTCGAGAGTTTTTTCCAGTTCAGGAATTTCAACATTGTTGATCATTTTCACTTCTTCCAACACTGGCGGAAATAATTCTACGAGTATATCATACTGATCACGCTGTGTTTGAGTAATGCCTGATGTTGATCTCCAGTGAGCCCAAACCATGGCATTTAGCCTTTGGTTAAGAGAAGGAATAGCCGGCCGGTTTTCTTCTCGGCTTGCTTTGGGTTCCTGTCCTTTAAACCTGTAAAGAACATCATTGAGTTTCTTCTCAACCACTTCGGCTTTTTTCATGATGCTATCAGGTACGCCGGGTGTATTTTGAATGGCTTGTTTAATATGTTGTAAACGTTCCATAAGATCCTCAGTGAATTCCTCTGTTCCGCGCATTGCCCTGTATAATTCTGTCATTTTGGTTTGGAAAGCAACTACTTCCTTTATATCTTCGGCAGGTAAAGTGGTATTGTTCAGTAATTTGTTTTCAAACTCAACCGGCCCGGCAAATTTTATAATATCTCCACGCACGTATTCGGACACACTCACGGTATATTTTCCGGGTAATGCCAGCCATCCTGAATTATTATCAGCAACTGGATTATATTTATTCTTGCTGGTTTTAACGGGGTATGAGCCTGAATATCTCAGATCCCAGTTAACACGGTTGATTCCTTTGCTTACAGGTTTGGTTATTTCCCGCACAATATTCCCGGCTTCGCTCCTGATAGTAAATATAAGATGCGGTTTGATCTCGTTTTCTTCTGCTCGCAGCTCCTCCAAACTCGGAATAGGAATGGGCTTTTTCTCTTTGATCAATTCTTTTTCCTTTTTACGCCTTTGTTGCCTGAGTGTTTTGGGTGCTTCTTTGATGTAATATGTTATGGTGGCTCCGAAATCAGGATTGTCAGCAGTATAATATGTTGATCCGGTTCCGTAGCGGTTTCTTTTTTGGATATACATCAAGGCATCTTTTACCGGGAAAATATAAGCTTCTTTTTCCAGTAATTCGGGATACAATTCTCTGAGCGGGGAATAATCATCCAGAATATAAAATCCGCGTCCGAAAGTTGCCAGTACAAGATCGCTTTCCCGTTCCTGAATGGCGATATCCTTTACAGATACATCCGGGATACCGGATTTGAGCTGTGTCCAAATCTTTCCTCCATCCACACTGAAATAAACACCAAACTCGGTTCCTGCAAAAAGAAGGTCTGGGTTTTTAAAATCCTGGGCAATAGTATGGATGGTTTCATTTTCAGGCAAATTGGAAGCTATTGATTTCCATCTTTTCCCTTTGTCTTCGCTTTTCAGGATATAAGGTTTAAAATCATTTCTTTTCCTGTTATCGAAAGAAGCATAAACCACATTGGCATCAAACCTGTCAGGTAAAATATCGCTGACATAAGTGTATTCCGGTATATCAGGGATTTTCTTTACCTGTCTCCAGTTTTTACCTGCGTCTTCTGTGATTGAGATTACGCCATCATCTGTTCCGACATAGAGCAGATTTTCCTGTACCGGTGATTCTGCTAAAGATACAGCCGTGCCATACAAGCTGGTGCTAACATCTTTCTGTACTGCATCCACACTCCAGTAGCGATCCATAACGGGCCATGTATTTCTGTCGGTTTGCGAGGTGATGTCATCACTGATCACTTCCCATGAATTTCCCCTGTCATCGCTTCTGAATACTTTATTTGCCGCAATATACAAGCGTGTTTTTGAATGCGGACTTAAAATAAAGGGTGTGTTCCAGTTCCATTTGTATGTTTTCTCTCCCTTGAGGGGAACGGGTTTGATCTTAAGATTTTCACCACTTTTTTTATCATACCTATATATATTTCCGTACTGATATTCGGAATAGACAATGTCGGGATTTTCAGGATCAATGGCCTGCCAGAAGCCATCACCGCCAAGGGTAACTTTCCATTCAGAACTGGCAACGCCACCTCGTTTTGTGTTTTGCGAGGGACCGCCCATACTGTTATTATCCTGTGTTCCTCCGTACACACAGTAAAAAGGTTTCGAATTATCTACGTTAACCCTGTAAAATTGGATAACGGGTAAATTTGTTTTATGGATGAAATGGGTTCCTCCGTCAAAAGATTCATAAATTCCGCCATCACTACCTATCATAAAATGCTGGGTGTCGTTAGGATCAATCCACAAGGCGTGGTCATCAACATGCTTTTTGTTGTTTCCAACTCTTTCCCAGGTTTTACCTCCATCTGTAGTAACCTTTGAGATGGTCTCCATTGAATACACTTTATCTGGATCAACGGGATCGCATATTATTTCGTTGTAATACTGACCGCTTGCATGGTGGCTGCTCATTTTTTCCCATGATTCTCCCCTGTCTGTTGAACGGAAAAAACCTCCTTTGTCCATTGCAGCTTCTATGATAAGATACAATACATCAGGATCGGCAGGTGAAATGGCAAGCCCCATGCCTCCTTTGTCCACACCTGGTAATCCCTTTTCAATTTTTCTCCAGTTTTCACCGCCATCGGTTGATTTATAGAAAGCCGTTTCAGGTCCTCCCCCAATTTTGGTATGCACATGACGACGTCTTTGTTCTGAGGTTGCATACATTATATCCGGATTTCTCGGATCGAAAACTACATTATTAACACCGGTATGCTTACTGATTTCGAGGACTTTTCTCCAGTTTTCACCGCCATCGTTGGTTTTATACAAACCCCTGTCGCCACCAGGGCCCCATACGGAACCTTCGGCAGCAACAAAAACAACATCCGTATTACGCGGATCTATTGCGATCATACCGATTTGCCTTGATTCTTTTAGTCCCATGTTTTTCCAGGATTTTCCACCATCCATGGTTTTGTAAATGCCATTCCCGTAGCCAAGGGCACGCTGGTGGTTATTTTCACCTGTTCCGGTCCAGACTACATTGGGATTATTCGGATCCATTGCCAGACAACCAATGGAATAAACACCATAATTATCAAATACAGGCTTAAAAGTAGTACCGTTGTTTGTGGTTTTCCATATATGACCTGAAGCCACAGCAACAAAATATTCACTATGATTTTCAGGATTAACTGCAAAATCGGCAATCCTTCCTGAAGCAAAGGCAGGACCGATGCTTCTAAATTTCAATCCACTAACAATACTCGATTTAATGGTATCGTTTTTTTTGTCATTCTTTTTCCCGGCCACTGCAATATTTACTAAAGCAACCAGAAAACTAAGTGTTAGAAAGTAAATTTTACAATAATGTTTAGTTTTCATAACTTTTCAATTTCATTTTTAGCTAAATTGACTAGAATTTTTTTCAGACATCAAATTTAATAAAAGCCCTGAAACTGCCTATCTTTATTTAAAACTGATTGCAATTTTATATATAGGATAAAAAATTTATACTAATCTTATTAAAACATTCTTGACAATTATAATGGATTGTTGTATATTTAGCAACTGAATTGAGGAGGGTCAAATTATGGGTAACAGTGTCTACAAAGTGATCGAACTGGTCGGTACAAGCAGCGAATCTTGGGAGGATGCTGCCAGAGGTGCAATTGAAAGAGCTTCCAGGACTCTGGAAGACCTGAGAATTGCCGAGGTAGTTACACAGGATTGTAAAATTGAAAACGGCAAAATCACTGCCTACCGAACAAAATTAAGATTGTCATTTAGATTTAGGGAATAGAAATTACCAGGATTTAAAGCTGCCGGACGAGTCCTCTCAACGCAACTTTATCTTATCAGAACATTACCAGACTGATTGAAAACATGTGCCGGCAGCTTTCTCCTTTACCAACTCATGTTGATGCTGTTACCGCAACTGATGTTGCAACTGCAGATTTTACTTCCCTGATAACGGTTGATAATGCTTTAAAAATTTCGTTTTCGCTTTCCAGCTTTTTTATAACTTCTTTTGCTTTAATGCGGTCTGTTTTATCTTTAAATAATTTGAACAGGGTTTTTGAAGCGACAAAAAAGCTCAGAATAATAAAAAGATCTTCATCCTCCGTATGTTGTTTTCTAACCATGTCTGTGATATCCGCAAGTAAAATATTCCTGATTTTTGTATCCCTGAAATAAAACTTTCTTGCCGGGAAAAGCCATAGTATCTTAACTTCCCTGATAGTAATAATTCTATGATCCTGAAGTTGTTCACCGGCAAACTTTCTTGTTTTTCCTCCCTGCATTCCAAAACGTTTGATCCAGGTTTTAAGCATTTTTTCTTTTTTTGATTGCCTTATTTTTTCAAGCATCCAATCGAGTAAGGCATCGCGTATTCGTTTCGTGTTTAAGACATGAACTTTTTTGTTGTTTAGTTCAATTTTTTTTAATCTGATCAATTCTACAAAAGCAGCAGCAATTATCAGATATGCTGAATATTGGTTGTTGATCCATCCTGTTTTGGGATTGATCATCAAAATCGTTAGTTTTTCTTTTAAAGTGAGCGACATGACAGAAGGGTTTTACTGGTTAAACAATTGGTCTATATCTTTTATATCTTCTTCAGATATTTCGTTACAATCGTTCATCAGTGTGGTTATCAGAGTAACTTTTGCCGCCACTTCAAGAACTTCAACCCGGTCAAAAGCCTGTAACAGATTCTCGCCTACCGTTAAAACCCCGTGATTTTTTAACAATACCACATTAGATTTTTGAACGGTCATGGAAACAATTTCTGCAAGATTTTCTGTTCCCATCAAGGCGTAAGGAGCTACTACCGGCGAACCTATCACAGCCCGGGATTCTCCCATTAACCGGCAATTCACTTCTTTATCCATTACGGCAAAGCTGGATCCGAAAACCGGATGTGCATGAATGATGGCTCTAACATCTTTTCTCTTCCTGTAAATTGACAAGTGCATTCCTGTTTCCATGCTCAATTTCAAACCGGGTGTTTTATTTGTGCCATCAGAACCAATAATCCCGATTTGTTCTGCCGTTAGTCTTGCTTTATCGGATTGGGAGGGTGTAATAAGGATATGCTCATCATCAATTTTCAGACTAATATTTCCGCCCGAAGTAGTCGTTAATTTTTGTTCATACAACCTTCGCATAAAATAAGCTACTTCTTCTCTATGTTCTTCAAAGAGCATATGCTATCTTTTTATTTCCCTGATCAATTCTTCTTCTGGTAAAATAATACCTTTTTCGGTAATTATACCGCTGATATATTTTGCAGGGGTAACATCAAAGGCAAGATTAAGTGCCTCCGAACCTGGCGAGCATACCAGTATTTTGTTGATATTACCATTCTTATCAAGCCCGGTTTGGTATAATACTTCATCCTGGCTTCTTTCTTCAATTTTTATTTGCTTTCCTGTTTTGCACAAAAGGTCAATTGTAGTGGTGGGAGCCGCAACATAAAACGGTATATTAAATTCTTTGGCGGCAATTGCTTTTTCGAGGGTTCCAATTTTATTGGCAACATCTCCGTTGGCAGCTATCCTGTCGGCGCCCACGATCATCAAATCAATTTTTCCGTTAGCCATTAAAGCAGCGCCGGCATTATCAGGAATAATAGCATGGGGTATGTTTTCATTCTTCAGCTCCCAGGCTGTAAGTTTTGCGCCCTGCCCCCGGGGACGCGTTTCATCAACATACACAAAAACTTTTTTACCGCTTTTTTGGGCCGTATAGATAGGAGATAGAGCCGTTCCATAGTCCACAAAAGCGAGCCAACCAGCATTGCAATGAGTTTCAATACTGTAATCATTTTTTATCAGGTCATTTCCGTAAAAGCCTATGTTTAACGAATCTGCTGCATCCTCTTCAGCAATTTTCTGTGCCTCATTGATGGCAGCTTCATTGGATTGCTTGCCAGCTTTAAATACACGCTTCAGAGCGTAAAATAAATTACTTGCTGTCGGGCGTGTGGATTCAATATCAAAACGGGCATGAGAAAGAAATTCATCCCGACCTTCTTTAGGTGCTTCATAACAGGCTTGTGCCATTGCAAACCCGGCTGTAGCGCCTATTGCTCCTGCTCCCCGCACAATCATGGTGGTAATCGCAAAGCAGGTATCAAAATATTTTTTAGCTTCAAAAATCTCAAACTTAAAAGGAAGAAGGTTTTGGTTGATCATATATACGGAAGAACCTTCCATCCATACAGTTCTGTATTCTTTTCCGTCAACTTTCATCGTAATGATTTTGGACCTACGAATTTATGAATATAATTCCTCATTTAAAAAAATATTTATCTTTACTCAAATTGTCGGACTATGTTTAAAAGATACCAGTTGTTTTTCTATATCCTGATCATTTTAATTGTTAGTTTCCTTGTTTGGTTTTATTCAGCCATTGTATTTTATGTACTGATCGCTGCCGTGCTTTCAATTATCGGTCAGCCTGTTGTTAAATTGCTTGACAGGATCAGGATACCGCATACTATAAGTGCCATGCTTACACTTTT
>CAZTAW010000106.1:0-11175 GCA_964611705.1 uncultured Bacteroidales bacterium | reverse complement strand
GACGGCAGAACCTTTACTGCAAAAAGCGTGATCAGAACCAAAATAAAAACCACCAAAAGCGAATCATCAAACTCTTTAAAGGCATCCGCATTAAAACTTATACCGACCATGATAAAAAAAACGGGAATAAAAAAACCGTATCCCATGCCATCGAGCTTGATTATCAATAGTGAACGATCTTTGTGCAAGAGTAATGACAATAGCAAACCCACCAGGAATGCACCTAACAAGATCACCTCAGTACCAATATATTGAGACAAAACCACGAAGATCAGAATCAATAAAATCGTACCCCTGACCTTGATTTGAGATGCTGCATGGGAAAGCTGAAAGCTTATTTTTTTAAAGAAACTGAATTTCGTTAAACCGGAACCAACAAAATAAAACAAAATAAAAATTAAAGGCAGAGACAATATCAAAAACGAATCAAGGGTTAAACCCTTTTTGATCACAAGAGCAGTAATTGTAAAAAGAATAATACTCATTATATCTGCAACAGCAGCGGCCAAAATGATCATCTGCCCAAATCTGGTATTGACCTCACCCCTGTTTTTGAGGACAGGAAGAATTATACCTACGGAAGTTGTTACCATAATGAGTGAAAAAAACCAAATGCTTTTTAATTCAACAAAATGTGATATCAATTGCCCTCCACCTAATGAAAGCAATAAGGTTAAAACGAATATGAGAATACCAACAAGAAACGGATTCATCAAAAACCTTGTAAAGCTGAGTTTTCTTCGAGGGAATGAGGCAATAATCTTATCAACTTCTATCTCCAGTCCGCTTAAAAACATTAGAAAAATGAATCCTGTAAGTGCGAGAAATTCAAGTATCCGCATATTTTCTTCCGGATATGAACCGAGAAAATATCTACCTATAAAATATCCCGCAAGGATTTCAACAATTACGGCAGGTATGCGATTCAGCTTAAAAAATGTCAATGCCATGGGCACAAACCATGCTATTGTCGCAACAACCAGCAACGGAAAATAATCAAACTCAAATGAAATACTAAGCAACATAGTAAACTATTTACTGCCCTTAATAATAATTAAAATTATCCGGTATTTTACACATGTTTCAAATTTTTTATAAAAAAATAATGAAGATTCTTGAGAATTTTCCCAAATTTGCTGATTCTATATTTTTTTGAAAGCTTGAATTATGTTTGGTACTCTCACTGGTTCAAATGTTTTAGATCATATCGGAAAAGTTATTTACGAGTCTGTTGATCAGGCTATTGTCAGTTACAATGAATATATTGGCGGATTTCTTATTTTGCTTTTACTTATCCCGACAGGATTGTACTTTATCATAAGATTGAAGTTTCTGAATATCACACGTTTGCGTCATTCCATCCGTATAGTATCCGGCAAATATGATAAACATGATGACAAGGGAGATGTAAATCATTTTAAAGCTTTAACAACAGCCCTGTCAGCAACAGTAGGTACAGGAAACATTGTTGGAGTGGCCCTGGCTATCGGCTGGGGAGGGCCAGGAGCAATTTTCTGGATGTGGGTAACCGGTTTTTTGGGAATGATACTGAAATATACAGAATGTACCTTATCTCACAAATACAGAAGCTTTAATTCCGACGGAACAGTTTCCGGAGGCCCCATGTATTACATAAAATTTGGTTTAAAGAAAAAATTAGGCAGATTTGCCGCTGTCATGGCAGGTATTTTTGCCGTAGCAACCATCCTTTGTTCGCTGGGAACCGGCAACATGGCGCAGTCAAATTCAATGTCGGAGGCTTTGTTCGGAACCTACACCATTGATAAATGGATATCCGGACTTGTTATTTCAGGATTGGCTTTACTGGTAATCGTTGGAGGAATAAAAAGAATTGCTGAAGTAACTTCCAGACTTGTACCTTTTATGGCAGTATTATATGTATTAAGCGCACTACTGATCATCGGTCTGAAATACGAGCAAATACCGAATGCCTTTGCGTTGATATTCACAGAAGCATTTAGTGGAAAAGCCGCTGCAGGAGGTTTTCTGGGAAGTGCATTTCTTATGACTCTGGTCATGGGTGTTAGAAGAGGTTTGTTTTCGAATGAAGCAGGACAGGGTTCCGCTCCTATCGCGCATGCCGCTGCAAAAACAAAATACCCTGCCCGTGAAGGTTTGGTTGCTTCGCTGGAACCTCTGGTTGACACCATTATTATTTGCACGCTCACGGCACTGGTGATTATACTAACAGGAGCCTGGGAAACCGACAAGGAAGGAGTCAGAATGACAGCAAGAGCAATGGAAATTGGTCTTAACAGGGTTGGTATAAAAGGTGTTGGGGATCATATAGTTGCAGTTGGATTAATGCTTTTTGCATTTTCAACAATCATTAGCTGGTCTTATTACGGAACCCGAGCTGTGAATTATTTATTCGGTGAAAAATTTATCAGACCTTATGGTTATGTTTACGGTCTCTTTATTTTCCTTGGTTCTATCTGGGGTTTGGAACTTGTATGGCATTTCGTGGATATGGTTATCACATTCATGACCATACCCAACCTGATAGCACTCCTGCTATTGGCGCCGGTTGTAATGTCGGAAACAAAGAAGTATTTTACAGCAATGGATAAGCTTGAACCCCGAAAGAAAAAACTAAGGCGATGAAGTTTTTTAACAAAATACAGATCGTATTTTTTCTTTTTCTTTCTATAAACAATTTATCTGCCCAAACCAACCCTGATTTCGAAAAAACCGATCCCTTAAAGCAGGATACGATTGTAAAGGCAGATACCTTTACCCTAAGTGAACGAATTGACAATGCATTTACTCCGGTAGTTAAGATACTTGGTAAAGGATTGTTTTGGGATCCATTTTCCGAGGTGGGTATTTACGATCCTGTGATTAGAGATAAGAATAACCAGCCGGTTGTAAATGAAAAAGGCGAAAAAGTACAAGCTCCGCTTAAACTAATTGTAATATGGCTAATTTGCGGTGGACTTTTCTTTACCATATTTATGCGCTTTATCAACATCAGGGCTTTTGGTCATGCCATAAATCTGATTCGCGGAAAATACGACAAACCCGGAAGCGGCGGAGAAGTTACTCATTTCCAGGCCCTGACAACAGCTTTATCGGCTACTGTGGGCCTGGGTAACATTGCAGGTGTAGCGCTTGCCATTTCCATTGGCGGCCCCGGTGCTACAATCTGGATGATACTTGCAGGTTTTCTGGGTATGTCTTCAAAATTTGCAGAATGCACATTAGGTGTTAAGTACCGGAAAATTGATAAAAAAGGCAGGGTGTCGGGTGGAGCCATGTATTATCTCAGGCATGGTTTAAAGAAGAAAAAGCTTGGTCTGCTCGGGCATATTCTGGCTGTTACCTTTGCAATACTGGTTATTGGCGGTTCTTTTGGCGGAGGTAATATGCTTCAGGCCAATCAGGCATTTGAGCAATTCGCATCTTTTTTCCCGAAAACTGCTGATAATGGCGCCTTGTACGGTCTTGTGCTGGCATTTTTTGTTGGGCTGGTTATAATCGGCGGAATTAAAAGTATTGCAAGGGTAACTTCCAAAATAGTTCCATTTATGGCGATTCTTTATGTTGGAACTGCACTCGTTATCATTTTCATGAATATTGATAAAACCGGAGAAGCTTTCAGTCTGATCTATAACGGAGCTTTTTCTGCTGATGCCCTAAAGGGGGGATTTGTCGGTGTTTTGATCTGGGGATTTCAGCGTGGCGCATTCTCAAACGAAGCCGGTGTGGGTTCGGCCTCCATTGCCCACTCGGCAGCAAGAACAAACGAACCGGTTAGTGAAGGTATCGTGGCCTTGCTTGAGCCTTTTGTTGATACGATTGTGGTTTGCACAATGACTGCTTTGGTAATTATCTTTACGGGATATTATAATGATACCTCAGGAGTTGAGGGAGTAAGCCTGACTTCAGAAGCCTTTGGTTCGGTGTTCTCCTGGTTTCCCTATCTGCTGCTCGTTGCTGTTACTCTATTTGCCTTTTCAACACTTATATCTTGGTCTTACTATGGACAAAAGGGCTTTGACTATTTATTCGGAAGGTACAGCGAAAAGCTGTTTGGCAACAGAACTCCGACCGATACTATATATCGCCTGTTATTCCTTGGTTGTATCATAATAGGTTCTGCTTCCAACCTTCGCTCAGTAATGGATTTCTCAGATATGATGGTGCTCTGTATGGCCTTCCCCAATATAATCGGACTGGTGATTCTTGCTCCCGAAGTAAAACGCGACCTGAAAGTTTACCGGAAAAAGTTAAAAACAGGTGAAATCAAAAAGTATAATTAAACACATAACATAAAATAATGAAACAATGGTATGAAAAACTCTTTGCCAATTATGCAAAAAAATACGATCAGGAATGTTTTGTGCAGGGAACAATTAATGAAGTTGATTTCATTGAACGGGAAATTCAACATAATAAAGCAAAAACAATTCTTGATATAGGCAGCGGTACAGGCAGACACGCCATAGAACTCGCAAAAAGAGGATATGATGTTACCGGATTAGACCTTTCTGAGGCTCAAATAAAAAGGGCCAGGGAAAAAGCCAGGGATGCAGGTGTAAATATTAATTTCTTGAGTGATGATGCCAGGAGTTTTAAGCTGAACAAAAAATTTGACCTGGCAATTATTCTTTGTGAAGGCGCTTTTTCATTGATGGAAAACGATGAAATGAATTTTGCAATTCTGAAAAATGCCTTTGATCACCTGAGAGAACAAGGTAAAATAATCCTGACATGTCTTAATGCATTGTACCCATTGTTTCATTCCATAAAAGATTTTCATGATCAGAATATTACATCAGGAATAAGTTTCGGCAACACCTTTGACGTGACAACTTTTCGTGATTACTCTTCATTTGAATTTACGGATGATGATGGAAAATCTCATACCATCAATTGCAACGAACGCTATTTTACCGCACCTGAGATCAACTGGTATTTAAAATCAATAGGCTTTATGAATATTGATATCATGGGTTGTGAGACAGGAAATTTTAGCAGGAATATCAAATTATCAGACAAACAATACGAATTGTTAGCTATTGCAGAAAAATGAAAAATAATTTGGTTAAAATTAGCAAGGTATTTTGTATAATTGCAACGTAATTATCCAACCTTAACCACAGTGAGATATGGCAAAGTTTGACTTTTCGAAAAGAGACAGGTTCGGATCAAAGATAGGTATTATTGCTGCAGCAGCAGGTTCTGCAATCGGACTTGGGAATATCTGGAGATTCCCCTATGTTGCCGGTGAAAACGGTGGTGGAGCTTTCCTGTTGATCTACGTTGGATTTATTATTTTAATAGGCGTCCCCGTGATGCTTTCCGAATTCACCATTGGCCGGAGAGCACAGCGTAATGCCTATGGCGCTTTCAAGCTTCTCAAACCAAAACAACACTGGTATCTGGTTGGATTTATGGGGATTGTGGCAGCGTTCACCATTCTTGCTTTTTACAGTACGGTTGCAGGATGGACACTTGAATACCTCATCAATTCCATTACAAATGCATACGAAGGAAAAACATCAGCAGAGTTGAGCAGCATGTTCGATAAATTTATTGGCGGAGGTGTAAGACCGGTTATCTTTCAGTTGATCTTTATGTTCCTGACAGCTTCTATTGTTTTTGCAGGTGTTAAACACGGCATTGAAAAATATGCAAAAATCTTAATGCCCATCCTCTTATTGATCATAATAGTTTTATGCGTCAGGTCAATTTCTTTACCCGGCGCCGGAGATGGACTCAACTTTCTGTTCAACCCTGATTTCTCAAAAATAAAAGCCAGCACAGTGCTTGAAGCTCTGGGTCAGGCGTTTTTCTCATTGAGCATCGGAATGGGAACCTTGATTACATACGGATCATATATCAGCAAAAAGGAAAATCTGCCAATTACAACAGTACAGGTTTCTGCCGCAGATACTTTTATTGCCATCCTCGCAGGAATAGCCATATTCCCTGCTATGTTTGCCTTCAATATACCCACCCATGAAAGTGGCGAAGGACTGGTTTTTAAAGTATTACCATTATTATTTAATGAAATGCCGGGTGGTTTTTATTTCCAGCTTTTATTTTGCTTGTTACTTATTGTTGCAGCCCTCACTTCTACGATTTCCGTACTGGAAGTGGTTGTGGCTTATTTTACCGAGCAATTGAACATATCCAGAAAAAAAGCCACTGTAATTGCCGCATCATCCATTGCTGTATTGGGTATATTCTGCACACTTTCGTTTGGTCAGGTTTATCTGGAAATATTCAATCCTTACCCCGGTTCATTTCGCCTGGGGCTTTTTAACATTCTTGAATATCTTTCGGCAAACATCCTGCTGCCTCTTGGTGGGTTTTTTATTGTGATTTTCGTGGGATGGTATTTAGGCAGAAAGAATGTTAATGACGAAATAACCAACTCGGGCATGTTAAGGGTGCGATTATTCAGCATCTTTCTATTCATTGTAAAATTCCTGGCGCCGCTGGCCATTGCACTGGTATTTTTGCATGGAATGGGATTGATCGCTTTTTAAAAAAACATAAAAATCAGGGAACCTTTTTCGAATTTCTCGGATATGTATTAAAAGCATATCATGAATACCTTTCGTGAAATCAAAGAATATTTCACTTTTTCGTCAACCGAAAGAAATGGGATTATTGTTTTGTCAATTATTATTGTTATTATATTGATATTTAACCTGTTAATCCCGGTTTTGTTTTCCCCGGAACCACATAAGCAGGAAAAGCTGCTCAGACAAATTGCTGAAATATCCGGCCACTTTGATACCATAAATAAAAGGCAAAAAGTTCCGGCAATTAACAAGGACTCGCTTTTTCCTTTTAATCCAAATAATTTAGCAGAAGATCAATGGAAAAAGCTCGGCCTCACGGAGTCGCAGATTGAGGTTATTAAGAATTATGAAAACGCTGGCGGTAAATTTTACTACAAATCAGACCTGAAGAAAATCTACAGTATTTCGGAAGAGGTATATAAAAAATTGAAGCCTTTTATTCAATTACCGGAAAAGGGTCAAAGGCCTGAGAAAACAAGTCCGAATACGATTGAAAAGATTGAAATAAATTCCGCCGATTCGGCAGCGCTCACACTTTTACCTGGTATAGGACCGGTTTTTGCCGGACGCATTATCAAATACAGAAACTTACTTGGGGGATTTTACGATAAAAACCAATTGCTCGAAGTCTACGGATTTGATTCGGTATACTTCAATAAATCAATCAGATATATTACAACAGACACCAACCTGATAAAAAAAATCAATATCAATACGGCAACATTTCGTGAAATCGTAAAGCATCCTTATATTAATTATGAACTCACCAAAGTCATCGTATCAAACAGAAATCAATTGTTAAATCCAACCTCATTTTATAAGCTGTTGAAATCAATACAAATTAATGATTCTTTGTTTCAAAAAATAGAACACTATATAAAGTTTTGGTAATTTAGCTCCCCTGAATACGCTGCTCAAAAAAATGTTGGATAAAATGCATCTCCTGCAAGAGGAAGTTGTAATGCGGATTCTTCAAATACAGGAAATCAGCGGGAACTTTCCACAAAATGACTATTCCAATAGAGCTGAATTTTCAGCTTATACCGATTCGGAACAGGTTTGCAATGATTGAGCTTATGTTCCTACCGGTATAACTGCATCTAACAAAAAAATGCATTGCATTTTTTGTTGTTTTTGTAAAGTCAGCCAAAAAAAATGAAGATAAAGCCCAAAGCAAAGGGCGAAGGGTACAGAAACCGATTTATGTTATATGAAACAATAGTGGTTTCATGAGAAAGTTCATCTGCACTATTTCTTTATGAATAAATAGTTTTCGGTTTTTCCGTTTTCAAAAATTAGATGAAGAATATATGCTCCATTTATCAGATTGCTGACGGAAAGATTATGTTGGGTTTCTCCAAATAAGTCTTTTTCAAACATTAATTCACCGGAAATATTATAGACCTTGATTTGTGTTATTCTGAGTTTTGAATTAAGTCTTAACTGATCTTTACAGGGATTGGGAAAAACATGCTATCAGCAATGCAAAACAGGTAATAATGTAGAATTTCATTTTTTTGATTTTTCTGTTTAGTTAAATACAAAAGTAAAAATTAATTGGAATTTTGTCAAGGATTATATAGTCTTTTCTCTTTCAATTCTTCCCTGCTCTATAAGTAGTTCTTGCAGCATTTAATATAAGCGCATGTTAAGCAGTGTTTGTTTGATTTCTTTTCCTTATAAACCAGTCCGTCAAATATAAAGCACCTACAAGAAATCCAGGGGCTGCAAATACTGGCGGTCCATCAAAACCTGCCACAATTGCATAATATATACTGACTAAAATAATAATAATTGAACCCCACAAAGGCTTTCACCAGATAACAATATAGCCAATAATGTACGTGAAGAAATATAGAGTTGGGGCAAGTGGGTCGGAAAATGATTCTTGAAGTTCATTTATGTATTGACGTCCATCTTCAAAAATGCCAGCTATTATTTTTGAGCCTACTGCCAATAGCATAAAAGATGTAACCAAGAGTCCTTGACGATAAAAAACAAAACCATGTTTTTTTAGTCTTTTGGTAATTTCTCGATATCCAAAACCCGATAATCTGCCCATTTCTTACAATCCTAGCACGAGAGGAATATCAAAACTATCGTTAAAGTTTTCTAATCTTGGCTGAGTCAATTCAGCGTTTTGAGCTTCAATTAGTTTTTTAGCTAAATCTCTGGCAATTTCCAAAGTTTCAGTTATTGTTCTACCTTGAGCAACAAGTCCTTGAATGCTCTCGGAAGTGGCTAAATAATATTTTTCAGGAAGCTTTTCAATATGTATGTTTATATATCTTTCCATATTATTTCTTGTTTTAGTCAAAGATAGTTATTTCCCGAAAATAAATCAACCAATCATAGTGCCACACAATAACGGGAATACTAAAAGCAGTGAGGTTTTCCGCGTGCTTTCTTAATTACGTTTAGTTTATGTTTTTTGTTTTCTATCATTGTTACGAACTGACCGCATTGCTTATAGTTAATATTGCCGACAGTGCATTTTATCGTTTTGTCAAAAGATCAAAAAGTTGCTCATTGATATAGTAATTTCCAGTTCCAAGTTTTTCTTTTCGAAGCATTTTGTCATCAGCAAGTTTATTAAGATAATTTGCAGCAGTTAATCTTGACACTCCTAAGTCATTTACAACAAATTCAATTTTTGTGTAAGGATGCTTAAATAAGTTGTTTAGTAAATCTTGACTATAGAACTTATAATTATCACGTAACTTATGCTTATAATTAAGCATTAATTCTTTGATCTTAATAATCAACTCAACGGTTTCTTTAGCAGTTTGCTCAACCCCTTTTACCATAAATAAAATCCAGTCTTCCCATAAATTCTCATCTCGCACTTTTTGAAGAAGTCTATAATAATCAGCTTTGTTTTTGATAATGAAATTACTAAGATAAAGAATTGGCAGTGCTTGTAGTTTTTCTAAAATAAGATAAAGGATATTAATAATTCTACCAGTTCTACCATTTCCATCATAGAATGGGTGAATACTTTGAAACTGCAAATGAATTATTGCCATTTTAATCAAGGGGTCACACTCTTGCAAATCCGAATCATTGATATACTGTTCAAGATTTGTCATTAATCTAATAATTTCATCAAAATCCTGTGGGGGAGTGTAGATTGTTTTACCAGTATAAGCGTTCTTTAATGCTGTTCCGGGGAGCTTTCTAAATCCAGCCTTATTATCCTCAAGAACTTCCTGGATCTGCAAAATACTTTTATTGGTTAACAATCCAGTCTTTGTGATTAGTTCAAATCCTTTTTTCAGGGCTGAAATATAATTTTGTACTTCTTTTGCCTGAAGCGATTTAAAAGCATATAGATTCAGTTCAGATTTATATAATTCATCATGAGTTGTAATAATATTTTCAATGGCAGAACTGTCTTTAGCTTCTTGTAAGCCTAGCGTATTTATCAGGATGTTTTGATTTGGAATAGAGGAAGCAATTCCTTTTAACTCAGCCAAGGCAGCATGTGCCGATGGTAATGATTTAAGAACCTTTTTGGTTTCCAGATCAATATTTAATGGCAATTCTGTTAGTTTCCAATCAGTCATATGTAAAGAAAATTAAAAATTCTATACAAAGATAGCATCTTTTGTAAAGAAATCACGAAAATCTTTACATTTAAAAATATGTTTGTATAGAAAAGTGCAAATCTTTATCAAAAGCATCTTATTCTCGGCATTGACGGCAACGGTTTGGGTATGGTGCGTGCCGCATTATATCTTCCAATTTTTCAAATATGTCTAATCGTAAATTCATAAGATCAACTTTCAAACTGCGCGCCAACTGAGGCATGCACTATATTTGTTGTTGTGCTTTCGTGCTTTATCTTGCCGTCAGGTTGATTGATAAATTCAAAGCATTTGCTATTAAAACGAAATTCGATATTTTAATGTCCTCACCATTTTCAATTCTTGAAATATAAGGTCGTTTTTTACCAATCATTTCGGCAAGGTCATTTTGACTTAATTTTAATTCTTTCCTGCGATTCTTTATTATCTCTCCGAAATAATAGGAAAATGCTTCATCCCTGAATTTCTCACGAGATTCAGTTCCTTGTTTACCAAACCTTTTGTCAATTTCGTCTTTTGCTTTAATTAACTGTCCCATGATTCTCTGTTTTATAAATAGTCCTTTAATAAATTCTCTGCTTGCTTAATTGCTTTTTTATAATCCTTTGTAGATTTTTTAAGAAATCCATTTAAACAGACCGCTTTTGTGCATTCTGAAAAATTTGAATGGTCAATTGCAAATATGATTACTCGAATTTCGTTTCCGGCTTTTATTCTTAATTCGTAAAAGTCCGTGTTTGTCAACTTTTTAATGAAGTTTGAATGAACAATCTTAACTTCTTCAATTACTTCAATCAGTTGGAAGAATTTAATCGAAACCCTTTTGTCTTGGTTGTCAATAAATTCTAAACATTCTGATGTAATCAATATTTCTCTCATGGGGCAAAGGTAACGTATTCGTTACATATTTACAAATCTATTTTGAAATTTTGTTTTAAACGGGGACTTTTCTCAGCATGAAGCACTAACGTTCCCGGGTCGAGTAGGCAAGGGGATTTTCACCCCGAGCCTCTCACGGAACCGTACGTGAC
>CAZTAW010000105.1:8544-11286 GCA_964611705.1 uncultured Bacteroidales bacterium | reverse complement strand
GGGGAATTAACCCTTGTCCGCCTCAGGCGGATTAACTGATTTTGATCAATGGTACGGGCAGAAAACAATAACAGGATCAGGCTGTTTGGTTTTGCTATGATAATCACCGGAGCGTTTTCAGCCCGGATAATTCATAAACCTAAAAGGGGAAATGCTGAATTATCCTGACGACAAAGAAAAGCTATCCCGATAAAATCGGGATTGATTCACTATGTTTTCAAATTGCAGGCTTTTCTAAGCCAGGGTTAACCTGCATTATTTGAGTACATTAAGCTATTTTAGTAATAATGCAGATTAGGTATTGGAAGCAGGAAACCGTATTGCTAAAAAACTTATTTTCAACACAATAAAAACAACACACTTTGCTTGCATGAAATTATTGTATATTTGCAATTGCAAAGCGGATGTGGCGTAATTGGTAGCCGCGCTAGACTTAGGATCTAGTGCCTTCGGGCGTGGGGGTTCGAGTCCCTTCATCCGCACAGAGCGAAAAGGAACCCATTAACTGATTAATTCTTCCCGGGAAAGTAAGTATTTGGAAACAAATAACAGATTATTACATAACAATTCCGAATAATTGGTGAGTCAGATTTCTCACTAATTAAAGGAAACCATTGCATAGCAAAAGATGAAAAAAGTAACCAAAATCTTTTCTTTACTGATTACATTCCTGTTAAGCGGATATGTATTTTCATACACAGAAACAGATAGTATTGCGGAATTTTTCAACAAGGAAAATCCCGATAGTTTAAAAATCAAAAACTTCACCACATTTAGTTTTAAGAAAATCAGCCAAAATGAAATTTATGTTGACTCTGCAATTCACTGGTCGAAGCAATTCGAGTCTGACAAAAAACAGGCAGAAGCATTACAAGTTCTCGCTGGCAAACTTTATGATTCAAGCATGTATAATGAAACCCTTCCTTTAATCAGAAAAGCCAATACAATCTTCTTTCAGTTAAACGACACAGTCAATCTCTCATACACCTATAATCTTTTAGGTATAACCCTTACCGCACTTTCAGATTACGAGGAGGCCATTATAGCCCATAGAAGAGCCATCGTATTCGACAGTATGAGAAACGACACCGCCGGATTGGCAGTTGACTACCTCAACCTTGGAATTGCTTATGAATACTATGCAAAATACAAAGCAGCAATAACATATTACATGAAGGCCCTGGATATTGCCGAAAGCAAAAAAGACACACTTGATATTGCAAACTTATATAATAACCTGGCCAATGTTTATCATGTTTGGGGAAACTACAACAAAGCACTGGATTACTACCTGAAAGCCATTGAAATGTTTGAGGAAAAACAAGATAAAGCCGGTCTGGCAGTTGTTTATAATAATATTGGCATAATCTATCACGATTGGAAAAACTATGACAAGGCCCTGGATTATTACATAAAAGGTTATAAAATAGAAAAAAAACTTAACAGAAAGGAAGGTCTTGCCTCGTCACTAAATAATATTGCCATAATTTATGATGAGAAAAAACAATACGATACCGCACTGGCTTTATACAAAGCTTCACTCAGAATTGAGGAAGAATTAGGTGAAAAACGTGGAATTGCCATTGAACTGGGAAACATAGGGGAATTTCTGTATAACCTTGAACGTTACGATGAAGCTATGGAATATTACCAGAGAGCATTAAAACTATACAGACAGATTGGCGCTGATGACGGCCTTGCAAGGATTTATAACCAGATCGGAATGTTGCAGCAAAAAACCGGTAATGAACAAATGGCAATTTATAATTTCAAGAAAAGCCTTGCCATAAGCCTTAATAAAAACATCAGCGAAATTGCCAAAGAAAACTATAAATATCTTGCAGAAATATATGCCAGAAAAAATAATTACAGTAAAGCATATGAATACCTGCTTCTTTTCAACCAAATAAAAGATTCAATCTTTAGCAAGGATATCCATGATCAATTAACAGCCATGCAACATAATTATGAGATGGATCAAAAGGAAAAGGAGATTAAACTACTGAATGCTCAAAAAGAGAAAAACCAACTCATTCTGGAACAGCAAAAAAAGCAATTGAAGTATAATCGAATTATTACACTGGTTATCAGTTCATTGCTGCTGGTTATCATAATTATTACAATATTGCTCCGAAAGCAATATCTGCAAAAGACAAAAGCCAACAAACTGCTGAAAGACCAAAAATCCGAACTCGAAAAAAACCGGCTTGAACTCATCAAAGCAAAAGATAAAGCAGAAGAATCCGACAGGCTCAAATCATCATTTATTGCCAATATGTCGCATGAGATCAGAACCCCCATGAACGGAATTATTGGTTTTTCAGAATTGATCAAAACTGAGGGCATTCAGGATGAACAGACCAAATCATACCTTGATATTGTTATTGATAACGGCAAAAAGCTAATCGGGATTCTTGACAACCTGCTTGATATTTCACTCATTGAGACAAATCAGTTACAGTTAAAATATGCTGATTTCAACCTGACAAACTTGCTGGATGAACTTCAGCAAACATACAAGGCAAAAGCAGATATTGCCAACAAACCTGTAAATATCCAACTGCTATCCGATCCGGATTATGAAGATATTTTTCTGCATGCCGACGAATTCCGTGTAAAACAAATCATAGACAATATTTTAGCCAACGCCTATGAGTATACTGAAAAGGGTGAAATTAAATTTGGATATAAAGTCAACACAACAAACAAATATATTGACTTCTTTATTACGGATACAGGAAT
>CAZTAW010000105.1:0-8534 GCA_964611705.1 uncultured Bacteroidales bacterium | reverse complement strand
ACTTTATGATTCAAGCATGTATAATGAAACCCTTCTTTTAATCAGATCAGTTATCTTTGACCGCTTCAGGCAGGCTGATGAATCCTTTACCAGGAAGCATGGCGGAACCGGACTGGGGCTAACAATTTCAAAACGCCTTGTAGAAATGATGGGTGGCAAGATTTGGCTTAAATCCCAAGAAGGCAAAGGATCTACATTCAGATTTACTTTACCCCTGAAGCCAAACAGTGTATAAAAAACAGTGTATAAAATCAATTCGGCTTACGGTATTATTCATTAATTTAATCAATTGAATCTATGCCATATGGCACATAATTTGTCAGGGAATAAAACCCAAAGTAGAATTATTATGAGTATATTTGCACCCCAAATTTAAAACCCCTTTTTAGATGAATATTAGCAGAGAAGATACATGCGAATTAACCGCGACATTAAAAGTTGACATTCAAGAAGACGATTACAAAGTATCTGTAAACAAAGTACTAAAAGATTACCAACGCAAAGCCAAGATGCCAGGGTTCAGACCCGGAAAAGTTCCGTTTGGTATAATCAATAAAATGTACGGCAAAGCAGTTATCGCTGATGAGGTTAATAAAATCCTCTCGGATTCAATCAATAAATACATCACCGACAACAAAATAGATATTCTGGGTCATCCCATAGCCAATACCAAAAAAACTGACAAAATAGATTTTGAACATCAAAAGGAATTCAGTTTTTATTTTGATATGGGTCTTGCACCCCATGTTGACCTCACACTTTCGGATAAGATCAAGGTAGATTATTACGACATTAAAACGGATCAGAAAACACTTGATAAATTCATTGAGGACATCAAAAAAAGAAACGGCGACCATACTCTCCCTGATACAAGCGAAGAAGACGATGTTCTGGAAGGCAAGCTCCAGCAGCTTGATAACCATGGCAAAGTTGCACAAGAGGGCATATCAAAAGAACTTTCATTAAAACCGGCTGATATAAAAAGCAAAACTGAAAGGAAAAAATTCCTGGATATGTCAAAAGGAGACGTAATTGTTTTTGATCCTGTTAAAGCCGCCAAAAGCGAGGCCGATGCGGCAGATTTACTCGGTATTACAAAAAAACAGATCAAAGAAAATAAAGTTGAGTTTCAATATATAATCGAAGAAATAACGCGAATTATACCTGCCAATCTTGATAAAGAACTTTATAAAAAAGTATTTCCCTCAGAGGAAATTGAAACCGCCGAACAATTTAAAGAACACCTAAAAAAAGATATCTCAAAAAGTTTTGAGAATGAATCCGATAATTTATTTATGCGCGATGCAATGGATAAGCTCATTGAAGAAGCTAATCTGTCATTGCCAGATGGCTTTTTAAAAACCTGGCTTCGTGAACATAATGAAAACAAGCTTACCGAAGAACAAATTGAAAAAGATTACGATGAATACGCCAAATCGCTAAAGTGGCAATTAATTCAGAACAAAATTATAAAAGACAACAACATAAAAGTAGAAGAACAGGAAATTAAAGATTTTATTAAAAACTATTTTAAAAGCCAGGCACCCATGCATCAGGATACAGAAGAATCAGACAAACATTTGGATGGTATTGTTGATGCGGTGATGAAAAACCAGAATGAGATCAAAAAGATCAACGATCAGTTATATGATAAAAAAATCAGGAAAAAAATTTTATCAACCTTGAAAAAGAACAAAAAATCGATTAGCTACGATGATTTTATTAAATTAGCAACAAAGAACAAATAATGCACATGAAAGAAGAATTTAAAAAATACGCAATAAAAGGAAGAGGGATCAACAGCATTACGCTTGATAATTATATGTCAATTACCGACAATTATATTTCCCCCACAATTATTGAGGAAAGGCAGCTCAACGTTGCACAAATGGATGTATTCTCAAGATTGATGATGGACAGGATTATATTTCTTGGTGTTCCCATCAACGATTATGTTGCCAATATTATCCAGGCGCAGTTGCTGTTTCTCGAATCAGTAGATTCCAAAAAAGATATTCAAATTTATCTGAATACACCCGGCGGTGCTGTTTATGCCGGACTGGGTATTTATGACACCATGCAATACATTGCGCCTGATATTTCAACCATTTGCACAGGCGTGGCCGCTTCGATGGGAGCTGTACTGCTTTGTTCAGGCACTAAAGGAAAGCGCACGGCGCTGGAGCATTCAAGGATACTGATTCACCAGCCTATGGGAGGTGCCGAAGGACAGGCATCCGATATTGAAATCACTGCGCGTGAAATTATCAAGATCAAAGAAGAACTTTATCATATCATTGCCAAGCACAGCGGACAGACCTATAAAAAAATCTATAAAGATTCCGATCGTGATTTCTGGATGACATCACAGGAAGCCAAAGATTACGGAATGATTGATGAAGTGCTCTCAAGAAACAAAAAACAATCTTAATCATGGCAATCTCAGATGATCGCTGTTCGTTTTGCGGAAAGAAAAAAGAAGATACAAAAATACTTGTGGCAGGCCTAAATGCCCATATTTGTGATCAATGTATAATACAGGCACAGGAAATTTTGAATGAAGAACTGGGTGCTGTCAAGGGTGAAGAGCTGGAATCTGTTGAGCTGCTGAAACCAGGTGAAATCAAAAAACACCTCGACCAATATGTCATCGGACAGGAAGAGGCCAAGAAAGTACTTTCCGTAGCTGTATACAATCATTATAAGAGAATTGTTCAACCACCACCTAAAGATGATACTGAAATAGAAATTGAAAAATCCAATATCATCATTGTCGGTGAAACAGGCACGGGTAAAACGCTATTGGCCAGAACCATTGCAAAAATGCTTCGCCTGCCGTTTTGTATTGCAGATGCAACAGTTTTAACCGAAGCCGGTTATGTGGGTGAAGATGTTGAGAGTATTCTTTCCCGTCTTCTTCAGGTAGCCGATTATAATGTAGCAGCGGCTGAAAAAGGGATCATTTTTATTGATGAAATTGATAAGATATCAAGAAAAAGCGATAACCCATCTATTACCCGTGATGTTTCAGGTGAAGGCGTTCAGCAGGCCTTACTGAAGCTACTTGAAGGGGCAGTGGTAAATGTTCCGCCCAAAGGAGGAAGAAAACATCCTGAACAAAAGATGATACAGATCAATACACAAAACATTTTATTCATTGCAGGCGGGGCATTTCATGGTATTGATAAAGTCATAGGATCAAGGCTGCAAACCAATCTGATCGGGTATGCCAGTAACAGTGCAAAAGCCCAGGTTGACAGGGAAAACATGCTTCAGTATATCTCACCTGCCGATCTTAAAACTTATGGGCTTATTCCTGAAATAGTCGGCAGATTGCCTGTGGTTACTTTCCTTCATCCACTCGAAAAAGAAACATTGCTGAGGATACTCACGGAACCGAAGAATTCACTGATCAAACAATTTAAGAAACTCTTTGAATTGGACGATATTGAATTGACATTCGACAAAAATGTATTAGTGCTTATTGTTGATAAATCAATTGAATACAAGCTCGGTGCCCGTGGATTGCGCTCTATTCTTGAGGCCATTCTCACAGACGCGATGTTTGAGCTTCCTTCAAGAACCGGTACCGGTACCAGAAAACTGCATATCAACCTGAGTTACGCAGAACAAAAACTCGACAAATCAAATATGACCCGACTTAAAGTAGCTTAAACCATTCAATACAGCGATTTTTAATGATATGGCACAGAAATTGATTTTTATTGCAGCATGAAAAAATTGCTGACTACTTTAGCCATTGTTATTTTTATCACATCTTTTTTATCCGCTCAAAAACTGAATGGTGTTGTGGTTTATGCCCGTGTAATAGATGGAGATACAGTGCCAATCGTACCATTAAAAGAAGTTAATATTTATGCATTCAGGATTATTAAAAACAAAAGGGAAGCCAGGAAACTTTCAAAACTCATCAGAAATGTAAAAAGGGTTTATCCCTATGCGAAAATAGCAGGCATCAAACTTCGACAATATAATGATACCCTTCTGCAGGCCGAAACAAAACGCGAGCGAAGAAGGATCATGAAAATGGTTGAAGATGAGATCAAGGAAAAATACGGCGACGAGCTGAGAAGATTAACCATTTCACAAGGTAAGATTTTGATCAAGCTAATTGACCGGGAAACCGGAGATACCAGCTTTGAACTTGTTCAGGAACTCAGGGGAAATCTCATGGCATTTTTCTGGCAGACTTTTGCCCGCGTTTTCGGATATAATCTTAAAACCCGTTATGATCCAGAGGGCGAAGACCGGATTATTGAAGTAATTATTAAGATGATTGAAAACGGTCAGATATGATTTATTTTCCACGGCCTTGCAGAACAATTAATACTGTGTAAATCAGTATTTTAAAATCCATAGCAAGCGACATGTTTTCGATATACAAGATATCGTATTTAAGACGCTCTATCATCTCATCCACATTCGAAGCGTAGCCATATTTCACCTGACCCCAGGAGGTAATGCCCGGCTTTACTTTATGCAGCAAACGGTAATGGGGTGTGCGTTTTACGATCTGGTCAATATAATACTGACGCTCGGGACGTGGCCCAACAACCGACATGTCACCTTTTAGTACGGTATAGAATTGCGGGATCTCATCAAGACGTACTTTTCGGATAAATTTACCAAATGGTGTAATCCGGTCATCATTTTCAGAAGACAATTGAGGTCCGTTGCTTTCTGCATTATTATACATAGACCTGAATTTATGCATCAGGAATTTTTTTCCGTGTTGTCCGATCCTTTCCTGCGAATAAATAATCGGACCACTGGAAGATAGTTTCACACCCAAAGCCGTAAAGAGAAAAACAGGTGATAAAATGATCAAAGCCAAAACTGATATAAACACATCAAATCCTCTTTTCACATATTGTTGCCAAACCGGCATTAAATCAGGAGATATCTGAATAAGCGGGGTGTGGAAAATGGAAGTCATTTTAACTGTTCCCATCACGTAATCCTGCATTACCGGAATAATCTTAATGACTACATCCGATTCTTCAAGTTCCGAAATAATTTCATCCACGGTTCTGTGCTCGCTTCTTTCTATAGCAATAATAACTTCCTCTACATTGTATTCTTTTATAATTCTGTTAAGATCCGATATACTTCCAAGGTGAGGTAAATATCTCGATAGCTTATAATTGTTATATTCATTTGCGCTCACAAAACCAACGAATATATTTCCCGAAGGGGTTTCCTGGTTCTCAATATCATTGTATATCTGTATGGCATTACCATTGCTTCCGATAATGATGGTGTTAAACCCGATCTTCTTTTTATGTATCTTGCTTACAGTAGATGTTGTTAATAGCAGCCTTGGAATATATGTAAAGAAAAAATGAAGCCCGAACAACACACCAAACGACTGGTAATACGACTTGTATGAAATAATTATATCGTCGAGCAACAAAGCAAAAAAGATAATTAATACCCCGATAATTGAGACCAACAAAGTTTGTCCCAATTCCTTCAACCTTGATTTTCGATATATTTTGCGATAGGTGCCGATTAAAACATACAGGAAAAGCCAAAAAACCGGTATCAGGGTAATTCCAATCCAGAAATTCGGGTCTTCGAATACCTCATTCAGATTGGAAAGTATCTGCGGATCAATGGTATATTTCCGGTAAATAAAAAACAGGCCCCAGGCAACCGCCGCGGCAAAATAATCAGCAATAACATATTTTAAAACCTGCACCTTTTTGTTCATACTACCTGTATTTGAAATGAACGAGCTTAATGTTATCTATAAGTATTTCAGCCCCCGACAAATCCGATTGCAAAACACTTCCTATAAAAACCTTATAATCAAACGCTGTTGAATTTCTGTTAATTGTTGGCGTAAGATTAATATATATTTTCTTCCAGGTATCCGTGCTGTTGATATTCAGTATCGGATCCTGGACAATTTGCGAACTCATTTGTGAAAATAAGCCCACTGTGGTGATGTTGTTTATTTTATAATTCAACTCCATATAAACCGGTCGGCCAAGAGTGGGTAATTCAACCGCATCTCTCATTGCCCCTTCATACAGATCTTTTTCCTCGGTTAAACTTATCAGTCCAGAGTACTTGCCCTGAAATACAATCCCTGGAGCATCTGTTTTTTTGATGGCTGTGTCGCTTTTGGCAGTTTGTTCAATGGATTTTATTTCACCGGCTTTTTCAAAATCTTCCATCCAAGCAAAAAAGGTTTCATCATAGTATTCAACTGTTACATCTATCTTTACAACACTGTCGGGGTAAAGCATAAAATCTTCAACAACAAAAGGTTTATAAAAAGGATAAGGAATTCGGGTACCGGATATTCCGTTTTGTTTTACACCAGCTCTCACTTCAACTTTTTGGGGACCTTCTTCCAGAACAGGTATTATGGCTGGTAATTCAAAAGTACCTATGAGCTTATTGTTTACGATCAACCAGGCATCTGTGATATTGTGTGAAGCTGTTCCCTGAACATCATACTCTGTGGTAAGCCCGACAGAATCAATACGGATATATGAAGGAACCTCAATATCCGATTCAAATTTATCACAAGAAATTGTAATTAAAACAAAACCAACAACTACCGATAAGAGACCAACGATCCGTCGCAATAAAGCCATGTAAAGTTTATTCATTTATTCGCTTTGCACGATAATTATCAACGGTGCAGTATATGAGTTATTGCTCATAGCAAAATAAATAATTAACAATAAATTAACACCTTTACCCCCTGCTGACCAGATTTATCTTATCAATAATCCGGTGGGCAACATCCAATGCATTATAGCCATCCGTGATGGTTACAGGAGGAATTTTATTCTCAGTTATTGAATGATAAAAACTTTCAAGCTCTGTTTTAATGGCATTCAACTCTTCTACCTTGGGTTTGTCAATGGTAATATGTTTAAGGCCGCTATTTTTACCAAGATCAATCACCATGGCCATTGGGTCTTCCGGTTCTTTATCAATGTTTTTCATACGTACAATCTCATATTCCTTTTTAAGGAAATCTACCGAGATATATGCATCGCGCTGAAAGAACCTGGATTTTCGCATGTTTTTAAGTGATATCCGGCTTGCCGTGAGATTGGCAACACATCCGTTATCGAATTCGATACGGGCATTGGAAATATCCGGAGTATCGCTCACCACAGCAACTCCACTTGCGCTGATTTTTTTGATGTTGGAATTCACCACACTTAAAACAATATCAATATCGTGAATCATCAAATCGAGAATTACAGGCACGTCCGTACCCCGCGGATTAAACATGGCCAAGCGGTGCGTTTCAATAAACATAGGTTTATTGATCAGTGGACGAGATGCCAAAAAAGCCGGGTTGAAACGCTCAACATGACCCACCTGTACTTTTACATTTGCTTCGTTTGCCAACGAGATCAAATCGCGGGCTTCTTCAGATGTTGTAACAACAGGTTTTTCAATAAACACATGCCTGAAGCTTTTCAATGCTGCTGCAGCACAATCGTAATGCGAAACCGTTGGGGATACAATATCAACCACATCAACCTTGTTAATCAACTCTTCAGCCGTTTTGTACCTTTTGATCTCAAAATCCTTTTCCACTTTTTGAGCGTTTGTATCATCAGGATCATAAAAACCTAATAACTGGTATTCAGGTATTTGCTTGATACACTTTAAATGAATTTTACCCAGGTGACCTGCGCCAAGTACTCCAATTTTCAACATTTTATCATTTTTTTGCAAAAGTAGTTTTTTTCACCTTCAAATCTAACTGAATTCTTACTTTCGCATCTTCAATACGGAAACCAAAAAGAAAGGCGACCAACATGACTGAATCATACCGTATTAAAGGGTTACGAAAGAAACTAGTTGCTACCGTCAAAAGCAAAGGTATACATGATGAAAGAATACTTAAAGCTATCGGAAAAATTCCCCGCCATCGTTTTCTGGATTCTTCCTTTCTGGAATTTGCTTATCAGGATAAGCCATTTCCGATTGGATCAGGACAAACTATTTCGCAACCTTATACGGTTGCCTTTCAAACCCAGTTGTTGAAAGTTGAAGAAGGAGATAAAGTATTGGAGATCGGCACAGGGTCGGGCTACCAGGCTTGTGTTTTATTGGAACTTGGAGCAAAAGTCTATTCTATTGAAAGACAAAAGCAACTTTTCGAAAAAGCCAGTGAATTCCTGCCCACGATCGGATACTACCCAAAACTATTTTATAGTGACGGTTACAAAGGTTTGAAGGCCTTTGCCCCCTACCACAGAATTTTGATAACTGCAGGTGCACCCTATATCCCGGCAGAATTACTTGAACAACTCCGCATTGGCGGCCGATTGGTTGCACCAGTCGGGAAAGGTGACGTACAAACCATGAAAGCCATTGACAAGCTTGATATAAGTGAATACAAAGAAACCGATCATGGCACCTTTCGTTTTGTTCCATTGCTGAACAACAAAGCTGATGATATTTAGCCAGTACATTTTTTCTTGATTATCATGGGAAAGTTGGTTTATAAATAATTTGTACTTGTTTTAAAT
>CAZTAW010000104.1:0-11346 GCA_964611705.1 uncultured Bacteroidales bacterium | reverse complement strand
GTATAACTGCATCTAACAGAAAAATGCTTTGCATTTTTTGTAAGATTCAGTATAATTAACTCAGCTTTTTATCAACAACAGAATAAAATGATTTTGAAACGAATATACCGGATTTGTTTGATTTTAACAATTCCCTCTTGATAAAAAAAATATTCATCCCATAAATAAGAGATTTGCATAGACTATTTTTGTAGCAAAATGGAGTAATATGCCTGATAAGTATAATGAAGAAAGTATCAGATCGCTTGATTGGAAAGAGCACATTCGCCTGAGGCCCGGAATGTATATTGGTAAACTTGGTGATGGTTCTTCCCCTGATGATGGTATATATGTGCTTATCAAAGAAATCATTGATAACTCCATTGATGAATTCGTGATGGGCTTTGGCCGGACAATTGAAGTGAATATTCATGACAAGACTGTAACAATAAGGGATTACGGAAGAGGAATGCCGCTCGGAAAAGTAACGGATTGTGTATCCAGAATTAATACCGGTGCAAAATACGACTCAAAAGTTTTTAAAAAAGCTGTTGGGTTGAATGGCGTTGGGTCTAAAACTGTTAATGCACTAAGCGAGTATTTCAAGGTGCAGTCTTTCCGTGAATCCAAAACCAAAATGGTTAAATATGAACGCGGTACACTTTTGCAGGATTACAATATCGTTAAGGCAGATGATCAGCAGGGAACGTATATCACTTTTACTCCTGATTCCGAAATATTCGGAAACTTTCATTATATTACCGAATATGTTGAAAAACTTCTCTGGAATTATGTTTTTCTGAACAATGGACTGACGATCTATTTCAACGGGCAGAAAATGCAGGCCAAAAACGGATTGCTTGATCTACTGGAAAGAAACTTAAACGGCAATGGTCACACACTCTACCCCATCATCCGTATTAAGGAAGATGACCTGGAAGTAGCATTTACACATAGCTCCAAACAATATAGTGAAGAATACTATTCATTTGTTAACGGACAGCACACACCACTCGGAGGCACTCACCAGGCTGCATTCCGCGAATCAATGGTAAGAACCATCAGGGAATTTTACAACAAGGATTTTGATACCAGCGACATACGTACATCCATTATCGCTGCCATGAGCATAAAAATCGTTGAACCTGTTTTTGAATCACAAACAAAAACCAAGCTGGGTTCTCAACACATGGAGCCAGGGGGTGTTACGATCAGAAATTATGTTAATGATATCGTAAAACGCAACCTGGATAATTATCTGCATAAAAACCCTGGCACAGCCGAAGCCTTACTTAAAAAAATACAGCAATCCGAAAAAGAACGCAAAGACATGGCCAGCATTAAAAAGCTTGCCAAAGAAAGCGTTAAGAAAGCAAGTCTTCATAACAAAAAACTTCGCGATTGCAAGGTGCATTTAAACACCAATCATGAAAAACGGCTGGAAACAACCCTCTTCATTACTGAGGGTGATTCTGCCAGCGGTTCTATTACAAAATCAAGAAATGTTCTTACTCAAGCTGTTTTCAGCCTGAAAGGAAAGCCCTTGAACTGTTTTGGTTTAAGCAAAAAAGTAGTGTATGAAAATGATGAGTTCAACCTGCTGCAGGCAGCACTGAACATTGAAGATGGACTGGACGGACTCAGGTACAACAACATCGTTATTGCCACGGATGCTGATGTTGATGGCATGCACATCAGATTATTGTTGCTGACATTTTTCCTGCAGTTTTATCCTGACCTGGTTAAATCTCAGCATCTTTACATCCTTCAAACCCCATTGTTCAGGGTAAGAAACAAAAAAGAAACCCGCTATTGCTATTCTGAAGAAGAGCGTATCAAAGCAGTTAAAGAACTGAACCCGAATCCTGAAATAACCAGATTCAAAGGCCTGGGTGAGATTTCACCTGATGAATTCAAACATTTCATAGGCGAAAACATCAGACTGGAACCTGTGATATTAAAAAGCAATTCCTCCATTGCAGAAATACTGTCATTTTACATGGGTAAAAACACTCCCGAAAGACAAAAATTTATCATCCATAATCTGCGGATTGAAGAAGACGTTTTAGAAGAGGTGAAAGTCAAGGTAGCCTGATAAAAAATCTGAAATCTATTGTTTTGCCTTATTATGATAATAACGGGCTTTTTCCTCATCGTCGAAGCGCCCATAAATATTGCCTATATACTTGGCATATTCAGGTAATGGATTTTTTTTGTACAGTTTCTCAAAATGCTTTAGTGATACCTTAAAGTCTGCTGTAACACGCTTCAAAGCTTTTACCAGTTTTGCATATTGCTTACGGGTTCTGTTTTTATAATACTTATCATGCTCTGATTTATATAAATTCTCTGCTTTCCAGTAATACTTTTTAGCTAAATATTCAAGTGCTATGGTGTTGTCAGGATCGGCATAAATCAGTTTTTCTGCTATTTCATCACATACTTTCCCGTTTCCAAGTTCCCTGTTTACAATAAGATAACCTTCTCTCAACTCCGGACGTTCTTCTGATAAGGTTTGCAATTCAGGCCAAATATCAATAGCCAATGGCCAGTTTTCGCTTTCCACATAGGTCTCGAACAAACGAATTTTAATCTCATTGATCCCGGAGGCTTCCGGGAACTTTTGGTAATAATCCTCCAGCGCCATGATCTCTTTTGAAAGATTATCAATTTTTTTATAGACAGAAGCCTGAGCAGCATACAAATCGGGGCTTTCATATCCTGTCTTTTCGGCTTTTTCCATGTAATGAATGGCTTCATCGGTCTGGCCCAATGCCAAAGCCGATTTACCTGCTTCAGTATAGATGTCTCCGCCAACATCATTGTTTCTTTTCAGGTTATAATGTATAATTTTTTTCCAGATTGTAAGAGACGAATCATAATCACCTGCCTGGTATGCCCGGGTTCCGTTTTCTTTCATCTTAACAATATCAATCCCCCCGGAACATGAAGCTATCATTGACAGTACCAATACCCAGAAATAAATATTTGCGTTTTTCATAAGATAGATAAACAATTTTTAAAGCCAGCAAAGTTATAAATTATCCAACTGCTATTGACATCTTATATAACATTTCGTATATTCGTATGCTCAATATTTAAATATTTTGTTATGTCAAAAGAAATTTCCCTCTCCAACACAACCTTTGAATACCTCAAAGGCTCCAGCTCGTTTATGAACCTTGTAATAAATAATATTACCAATTGTGTCCTGCTATTAAACAAAAACATGGAATTACGGGCTTTCAACGATTCACTTAAAACCATATTCTCAAACAAAAGCAATGAGCATTTGCTTTATAAAAAATGTGGTGAAGCCATTGGTTGTGCACATACCGTAGAGGAAGAAAAAGAATGTGGTAGTACTACTCAATGTAAAAAGTGTAAGCTAAGAATTGCTGCAATGCATTCTTACTCAACAAAAGAACCTGTTTATAAAGAACATATTGACAGGGAGTTTTATACTTACGGTTCAAAAAAAGAGTTAAGAAACCTGCGATTCTCAACACGTCATTTTTATTTCGAAGGAGAACATTACATTATTGTAATTATTGACGATGTCACATCATTTATAAGGCAGCAAGAGATCATAAAAATACAGGAAGAAAAGCTTGCCGAACTAACAAAAAACTAACTCCTGTTTAAATTAGCAGGTAAGGTTAAAACACTTATATTTAAATGCATACAAGTGTTAGGAAAGATTTTTTCCGCTAAGTATCTATCAATCAAACTAAATATTATAACTTTGCAAAAATTTTTCGATACCTGATTGTTTAATAATCAAAAAAAGGGAACTAGTAATGAAAAAGAAAGTAATCATTATTGGTGCTGCGGGAAGAGATTTCCACAATTTTAACACATATTTTCGTGGAAACGACAATTATGATGTAGTAGCGTTTACGGCTGCTCAAATTCCCGATATCGACGGAAGAAAATATCCGGCCGAACTGGCAGGTAATTTGTACCCGGACGGTATCCCAATTTACGCAGAAGAAGATCTCCCTAAACTCATTAAAGACCTGGACGTTGACATTTGTGTATTTGCATACAGCGATATCACCTATCAAAAGGTAATGAGCGTCAGCGCCATTGTTAATGCTGCAGGAGCAGATTTCATGCTCCTCGGACCCAAGGAAACCATGGTAAAAAGTACAAAGCCGGTAATTACCGTTGGCGCCATTCGTACTGGTTGTGGTAAAAGCCAAACCTCAAGAAGAGTTATCGAGCTTCTGATGAGAGAAGGCCTGAAAGTGGTGGCAATCCGTCACCCAATGCCTTATGGTGATCTGGTTGCACAAAAAGTACAACGTTTTGCTACTGTTGAAGACCTAAAAAAACACAAATGTACAATTGAGGAAATGGAAGAATACGAACCGCATGTTGTACGTGGAAATGTTATTTACTCAGGCGTAGATTATGAAGCCATTGTACGAGCTGCTGAAAAGGATCCAGATGGTTGTGATGTTATTTTGTGGGATGGTGGAAACAATGATTTCCCCTTCTATAAACCTAACCTGAACATGACCATTGTTGACCCGCACAGACCCGGACATGAATTAAACTATTATCCGGGAGAAGTTACATTAAGATTGGCCGATGTTGTGATTATCAATAAGATTGACAGCGCCGATCATGAGAATATTCTTAAAGTACGAGAAAATATACGCAAAGTAAATCCGGAAGCGACAGTAGTTGATGCTGCTTCAACAATCAGGATTGATAATCCTGACCTTATCCGTGGTAAAAAAGTATTGGTGGTTGAAGATGGGCCAACACTTACTCACGGTGAGATGAAGATTGGTGCAGGCATTGTTGCTGCCGAACGCTTTGGGGCAAAAGAAATAATAGATCCAAGACCATACACCGTTGGTAAACTTGCTGAAACATTCAAGATTTATCCCAATATCGGAACATTGCTTCCTGCTATGGGCTACAGCAACCAGCAGTTAAAAGACCTGGAAACTACTATTAACAATACGGATTGTGACTCCGTTGTTATCGGTACCCCCATTGATCTTAACCGTGTTATCAATATCAAAAAACCCAATACCAGGGTTTACTATGAGTTGCAGGAAATCGGTTACCCTGACCTCGAAAAGGTCATTTGCGATTTTCTGATAGGGCATAGCCTGGTAAAAGAAAACGAGTGCAGATGCTGCCATAAATAAATCAAAAGAAAGCGATCCGAAAGGGTCGCTTTTTTTTATAAAAAATTTTCAACAATGGGGCAAATTGGGATTTTTTTTATATATTTTTATTGCCCGAACTAACTTCAACAAGAAAAAGAATGAAACACAAAAGTTTGATCTCAATTAACGACTTCACCCTGGATGAAAGAACCAGCATCCTAAAGCTTGCTGAAGAATTTGAAAAAAAACCACGACAAAATATCCTGAAAGATTATGTTGTTGCCACGCTTTTTTTCGAACCATCCACCCGTACAAGGCTGAGTTTTGAAAGTGCAGCATCAAGATTAGGCGCCAAGGTCATCGGGTTTACAGATGCAGGTTCATCCAGTGTTAAAAAAGGCGAATCATTAAAAGACACCATCCTGACAGTTAGCAATTATTCGGATATCATTGTCATGCGTCACCCCAGGGAAGGGAGCGCCCGTTATGCCAGTGAGGTTTCACCATCACCCATTATAAATGCCGGTGACGGAGCCAACCAGCACCCAACCCAAACTCTGCTCGATCTGTATTCCATCAAAAAGACACAAGGCGATCTCGATAATATTGAAATAGCATTTGTGGGCGATTTAAAATATGGCAGGACCGTACATTCCCTTGTTATTGCACTTTGTGACTACAACACTACTTTTCATCTGGTTTCTCCCTTTGAGTTGAAACTCCCCAGCTATGTGAAGCAACATATTAAAGACAAAAACCTGAACTACTACCAGTACACCGAACTGGAAGAAGCAATTGGCAAAGTTGATATTCTTTATATGACGCGCATTCAGAAAGAAAGATTTTCCGATCCCATTGAATATGAAAAGGTGAAAAATGCATACATCCTTACAAAAAAACTACTTAACAACACAAAAGAAAACCTCAGGGTTTTACATCCGCTTCCAAGAGTTAACGAAATCACAACAGATGTTGACAACAACCCAAAAGCGTACTATTTTGAGCAAGCCTTAAATGGAGTGTATGTAAGACAAGCATTGTTAAGTTCAATATTAGGAGTAAAATAACCATGACAGCTAAAGCAAGAAAAGAACTCGTAGTATCTGCCATTGAAAATGGAACAGTAATTGACCATATTCCCGCTAACAGGGTTTTTCAGGTTATCAAGATACTCAATCTCGACCATATCGAAAACCAGGTACTTTTCGGCACGAATCTCGAAAGCCGGAAATATGGGACAAAAGGAATCATTAAAGTACAAGGTAAATATTTTGAAACCGGGGAGATCAATAAAATTGCACTGGTAGCTCCTTCTGCAACCCTTATAGAAATCAAGGATTACCAGGTTGTTCTAAAAAAACAGGTTGACATCCCCGGGCAGGCAATTAACATCGCCAAATGCGTTAACCCAAATTGCATCACAAATCATGAACAGATCATTACAAAATTTGATGTGATTCAGGATCAGGACAAAGGACTGAAGCTGAAATGTAACTACTGCGAAAAATATACAGACAAAGAAAATATTATTTTTATCTGATTAACGTTATCATTTGTACATATTAAAAGCTTCTCTTGCGGGAAGCTTTTTTTGAATAAAAATGAGCCATTATATTAAAAATCTTATCAATCAGGGAGAGCATCAGCAACTTGACTTTAAATTCGAAATTGCCGACTCGCGAAAAATTGCCAAAACACTGGTAGCATTTGCCAATACGGATGGCGGCAAAATACTGGTTGGTGTGAAAGATAATGGCGCTATTGCAGGTGTAAGATCAGATGAAGAAATACATATGGTTGAAGCAGCCGCACAAATGTATTGCAAACCACAAGTTAAATTTACTACGCGGGAATGGGATATTGAGGGTAAAAATGTACTGGAAATTAGTGTTGAAAAAGATGCTCTCAAACCCTATTATGCCAAAAGCAAAGATGATAAATGGCTTGTTTATATCCGCGTTAATGATCAAAATCTTCTGGCAAATAAAATACTACTGCGGGTATGGGGGAAGATCAAAAAAAATTCCGGTGTCAGAATCAAGTATACCGAAGCTGAAAAATTTCTTCTTCAATTCCTGAAAAACAACAACTATATAACTTTATCAGCATTCAGCAAGAAAGCAAGGATTTCAAGATACCGGGCAGAAACCATACTGGTTAATTTCATTGTTTTGAAAATAATTGATATCGTTTTCACCGAAAAACTCACTTTTTATACGCTTCATGAAGATTTTAACAGCGAGTGAGCAATATGACAACAATCTTTGATTTTATTGATACTTTTAGGAAAAATAATTATTGTTTTAATAAATTACATTTTTATTTTTGCAAAATAATCCCGTTATAATGATAAAAGCAAAAAACCTAACCAAAACATTTGCAAATGTCACCGCACTTAAAAATGTAAGCCTCACAGTTAACAAAGGGGAATTTTATGGCCTCCTGGGGCCTAATGGTGCTGGTAAAACAACCTTCATCAATATATTAAGCACAGCTTTAATGCCGGATTCAGGACAGGTAGTGATAAATGATTTTCAACTTGATAAAAACCCGGAGCAGATAAAAAAATCAATTGGAGTTGTTCCACAGGAAATTGCACTCTATGAAGATCTTTCAGCAAGGGATAATATGGTCTTCTGGGGGAAATTATATAATCTGCCTACAAAACAAATTATTACAAAATCAGAAGAGCTTCTTAAAATGGCCGGCTTATCCAGGCGTATGAATGAACCGGTGAGCAAATTTTCAGGAGGCATGCAAAGACGTGTCAATCTTGCTATTGCACTTGTTCATTCACCCAAAATAGTTTTTATGGATGAACCTACCGTTGGTATAGATCCGCAAAGCAGAAATCATATTTATGAAATGCTGCTTCAACTGCAAAAAAATGGTATTACAATTATTTATACCACGCACTATATGGAAGAAGCAGAAAAACTTTGCGATCGTATCGGTATTATTGATCACGGTGAAATAATTGCCGTAGGCACCCTTGAAGAACTTAAGCTCAGGGATGAGAGCACCGAATCTATTATCATTGAATTTGAAGATATTGATGATGATAAAAAAGAAAAACTTACCAAAACATTCGGATCAAAAACAATTTTTGAAACCACAAAATGTATTATTGGCACACATCAGCTTAAGCTTGATCTTCATTCTATCATACAAAAAATTGATCAGATTGGATTAACAGTTTCAGGTATTGATTTCAAAAAGAAAAACCTGGAATCTTTATTCCTGAATTTAACCGGAAGAACATTAAGAGACTAAATCATTGAAAACATGTGGAATATTACATTTAAAGATCTCAAGATTTTCCTGACCGACCGCAAAGCTGTCTTGCTAAGTTTTTTACTTCCTATTGGGTTAATCACACTTTTTGCAATCGCATTCGGTGGTGTTTTTAAAAATGACACACAACGCCCCACCACATTAATGGTAACAGATAACGACAGCACGGAAACCTCCCTCGCAACAATTGCGAAAATTGACAGTCTTACAGGAATAGTGGTAGTACAAGATCAACTTGATGCTGCATTGGGACAGGTTAAATCCGGGAAAAAAGTCGCTGTATTGGTTTTTTATTCCGGTTATCAGGATAGTATAAAAAAAGGCAAACCAGCTCCAATTGAACTTTTTTATGATCCGGCTCGTGAAATGCAGGTTGGTATTATACAGCAAGCTCTTATACCGACATTTATTAAAAATATCAAAAAATCAACTTATAAAAACAAAGTCAAGGAAAGCATTAAAGAAAAATACGGAAACTCCCCCGAAATAACAAACCGGATCAATGCTCAGATTGATGAATTATTCGAAAACACTGAGAGCGACAGCAAAATAATGGCAGATGAAGATTTTGAAATTAAAACAACAAAAGTCATCAAAAACAAAAAAGCAAACTGGGGACTTATACAGGCTGTTGCAGGCATTTCCGTAATGATGCTGTTATTTACCGTATCAGCAATCGGAAGCTCCATTCTTGAAGAAAAAGAAAAAGGTACGCTCAAACGATTACTCATTTCACCTATTCAGAAACGCGGAATATTACTTGGGAAACTGATATTCGCCATCATTTTTTCAACCATACAGCTTATCGTAATGTATGTATTTACCTGGCTTGCTTTTGGTTTGGATATATTAATTGACATTCCCTCTTTGCTGATCATGATATTATCAACGGCTTTTGCTTGTTCCAGCTTTGGTATTTTCCTGGCTGCCGTATGCAGTTCCAGAAAACAAGTTGAAAGTTTATCAACAATTGTAATCCTTATTATGTCAGCAATTGGTGGCAGTATGGTTCCACTGTTTATCATGCCATCATTTATGCAACAAATAGCTATCCTGTCCGTTAATTACTGGTCAATCAATGGGTTTTATGACATTTTCTGGAGAGAGCTTCCTATCGGTAGTGTTTCAATCAATGCATTAATATTATTAGGGATAGGAATAATCATGTCATATATATCATTGATACTTTTTAAAAGAAATGTTGCGAAGGTATTATAAAAGGAAGAAGTTTTAATGTATTTGGTTTTGGTTTTGAAAAGAACAAAAGTCTATCAATATTACAGCAGAAAAGTTTTTCAACCCTTAAAAAAGCTCCTTTATGAAGGACTTACACCACACAAGCTTGCGCTTTCAATTACTTTTGGAATTGGTTTGGGAATAATTCCTGTTTTTGGTGTAACTACTATTATGTGTCTTATAACGGCCTTTATTCTAAGATTAAACAAACCGGCTATTGTTATTGTCAATTTTGCAGTTTATCCCTTACAAATACTTTTGTTTGTGCCCTTTATAAGGATCGGTGAATATATTTTCGGTTACCAAACAATAACAGATACATTCAATAATTTTTTTTCAAATTTTTGGCATAACTGGATAGCCACATTAAACGATATTTGGTTTCATAACTTACTGGGAGTATTTGCCTGGATCATTTTAATGATACCCGCATGTTTTATACTGTATCACATTACTTTGCCTGTTTTAAAAAAGTTTGTAAGAACCAGGAATATTCAAAACGGCTGAACATTATAAATTCCTGCACGTTAAATTCAAAAAAACGATATGATAACGATAATTTCTCCGGCAAAAACACTTGATTTTAATGCCAAAATTCCGGTTGAGACTTATTCAAAACCTGATTATATTCCGGAGGCAACAAATATTGTTTCAAAACTCAAGGAATACGCTCCGGCTGACTTACGTTCCTTATTAAAGGTCAGTGAAAAGCTTGCCGAATTAAACTATAACAGGTTTAACACCTGGAATAAAGTGCATACACCTGAGCATGCAAAACAAGCCATGTTCATCTTTAAAGGGGATGTTTATCAGGGACTGAATGCCTCCACCATGAATCAAAATTCGATTGAATACGCACAAAGCCATTTAAGAATTTTGTCAGGATTATACGGTATTTTAAGACCTTTGGATTTAATAAGGGCCTACCGCCTTGAGATGGGGACCAAATTATCCTTTATTGAAAGCAGTCTGCATGCTTTTTGGCAGAAAAAGATCACCGAACATCTAAATCAACTAATAAAAAAGACCAGGAGTAAAGCGCTTGTAAACTTAGCATCAAATGAATATTTTAAAGCCATTGAAACCAGCAAACTCAATGCGGATATAATCACCCCCGTATTTTTCGACAACAAAAATGGAAAATACAGGATCATAAGCTTCTATGCAAAAAAGGCCCGTGGTATGATGACACGTTTTATAATGGGAAACAAAATTAACAATCCTGAATATCTGGAGGGATTCCAGGAAAACGGATATATTTATAACAAAGAAATGTCAGGCAAGGGGAAAATAGTTTTCAACAGGGGATAAAAAAGCTTACGTAAATCGTACACATTCAACATTTTAAATATTTGTTTATTTTTTATTAATTTTTTTATAAAATTTTCCTTGCTTTTTCAGAAAATTAATCCATATCTTTGCACCCGCTTTTGGCGAATAGTTCATAAAAAATTTGGGTTCAATACTTGAAAAAACCAAAGAAAAGGTGTACTTTTGCAAACCTTTTTCGTTGAAAATTTCACCAAAAAGCTAAAAAAGTTCATAGAAAATTTTGCCAGTAAAAAAAATGGATATAATTTTGCAACTTCTTTTCCGCAAGGAAAAAAGAAAGCAAAAAATATATAGAAAGTTCTTTGAAAAAACTGAAGAAAGCCAAGAGGTAACAAGCGTTCAAAGGAAGATTCCTTTGTAATAAAAAATGAATCTG
>CAZTAW010000103.1:0-11575 GCA_964611705.1 uncultured Bacteroidales bacterium | reverse complement strand
CATTACAGGCATTTGAATATCCATTAAAATTACATTGTAATCTTTTTCTTTTACTTTTTCCATAGCTTTGGCTCCGTTGTCGGCAAGATCAACTTTATGACCGAAAGGTTTTAATGAGGCCATGGCAACTTTATGGTTTATTTTATTATCTTCTACCAAAAGTATTTCAAGTTTCTGATCTTTTTCTACTGATTTTTTTTCTTCCTTCTTTTCTTCTATCGGAACATCTTCATCTTTCTGGCTGGTTTTTCCCAGCATGGCAGTGAACCAAAATGTTGATCCGACACCCTCCTCACTTTCCACACCAATTTCGCCATCCATCAGTTCTGTTAGATTTTTTGAAATGGCCAGACCAAGGCCTGTTCCGCCATATTGTCGCTGTGTGGATTCGCTGATCTGACTGAATGATTTGAACAAACGTTTTTTGCCTTCTTCTGAAATTCCGATACCGGTATCTTCTATTGCAAACCTGATCTTTTGCTTGTCATTATCCTCAGAAACATAAAGAACCTTTATGGTAACCTTACCTTTTTTTGTGAATTTGATGGCATTATTCACCAGGTTAATAATGATCTGCTTAAGCCGGAGTGGGTCGCCGATTGCAAGCCGTGGTACATCATCAGCAATTTCTGCATTGAGTTCATCTTCTTGTTCCTTTGCTCTTATTTCAAGCAGTTTCAGAATCTCATTGATGATCTTATGGATATTGAATTTTACTTTTTCAAGTTTTACCTGCCTGGCTTCAATCTTTGAAAAATCAAGAATATCATTAATAATGGTGAGTAAGTTGTTACCGGAAATATAAATAATATTCACCAGGTCCATTTGTTCATCGGTCAGCTCGGTTTGTTTTAAAAGATCCGTAACACCAATAATACCATTCATGGGGGTTCTTATTTCATGCGACATGGTAGCCAGGAAAAGGGATTTCAGGAAGCTGTTTCTTTCGGCTTCTTCTTTGGCTTTTTTCAGGTCATCATTTGAGAACTGCAAAAGTTTTCTTTGTTCGTAAAGATCAAGAAATACTTTAACCTTCCCTTTGAGAACCTGTGGGACAATGGGTTTGGATATGAAATCAACCGCCCCTTTTTCAATACCTTTGATGATGTTGAATTCATCTTTGTGAATGGCCGAAACAAATATTACCGGGAAATACGAAATGTCGGGATCATTATGGATGAGCTCAACAGTTTCATATCCGTCCATTTCAGGCATCTGAACATCAAAAATACCCAGTGCAAATTCATGTTTGAGGGTCATGGCGAGGGCTTCGTTACCTGACAATGCCCGGATAAAATCAACATCGAAATCGGAAAGTATCTTTTCAAGCGCGATCAGATTTTCGAGCTTGTCATCAACGATCAATATTTTCAGCTTATCTTCCATCAGTAATTATTTGTATAACCACACCCTCATCAAAGAAAGCAGTTTATCTATATTTATTGGTTTTGTAAGATAATCATTTGCTCCGGCATCTATGCATTTTTGCTTGTCTTCTTTCATGGCTTTTGCCGTTAATGCAATGATGGGCAACTTAGCAAATTTTACCGATTTCCTGATCTCTTTAATTGCTTCATATCCATCCATCACGGGCATCATAATGTCCATAAGTATCAGGTCTAATTCCTTTTCTCTTTTTAATAATTCTAATGCTGTTTTGCCGTTATCAGCCCGTAAAACTTCCATGTTTTTTTCTTTCAGTATTTTGGTTAAGGCAAAAACATTTCGCATATCGTCATCTACAAGAAGTATTTTTTTATCCTTGAAAATTGATTCTTTATCGTGGAGTTTTTCGATAACTTTTTGTTGCTTTTCAGGCATTTTATCAATCATACGATGCAGAAACAGAGCGGTTTCGTCCAACAAGCGTTCTTCTGATTTAACTCCTTTGATGATGACGGTTTCTGTGTATTTCTGCAACTCTTCGTTTTCTTCTTTTGATAGTTCCCTTCCCGTATAAACGATGATTGGGGGCTTTTCAATAGCTTTCTCTTCCAATTTTCTTATAAGTTCAAATCCCGACATATCAGGCAATCCCAGGTCGAGTACCATGCAATCGAAAGTGTTCTTTTGAAGCAGATCAATTACCTGCTGTCCCTTTGAAGCTTCAGTTATTATTACATCTTTTTCACCGATCAACATCTTTATTGATTTTCGCAACTCGGGATTGTCTTCAACCAATAGCATATTGCCCATTTTTCTGTTAATGAAAACTTCAAGTTTTTGAAAAGCTCCATCCAGGTCTTTCTTATTGATAGGCTTGGTCAGGTAGCCAATAGCGCCTCTTTTAAAGGCATCAATGGTTTCTTCTTCGCCCGACATGATGTGAACCGGGATGTGTCTTGTTTTTGAATTATCCTTCAGCAGATCAAGCACCTGCCATCCGTTGATACCTGGTAATTTGATATCGAGGATAACAGCACTTACATTATGTTTTTTTGCCAGTTCGTATCCTTCCTCACCGGTTGGGGTGGCTATGCATTTGAAATCTTTGGAATGACATTGCTTAAGCAGGATTTTTGCAAAGTTGGGATCATCTTCAATGATCAAAATTACATCTTCATTGTTTTCCAGTTTGTCCCTGTCGTCAGGAATGAATTCTTCGTCCGTTACCGGAGCTGGTTTATTTTTCTGCTTTTCTGCCCTGCTTTTCTTTTTCTGCAGTTCTGATGACTTCTGTTTTATTTCAACTTTTTTTGAAGTTACCGAATCACCTTCTTTATTTTTAACCGGTATAAAGAGTGTAAAGGTTGAACCTTCATTAACCTGGCTTTCAAGCTGGATCTCGCCGCCAAAAAGCTTCGCCAGTTCGCGTGAGATAGATAAACCAAGGCCGGTACCTCCATAGTTTCTTGATGTGCTGCCATCAGCTTGCTGGAAAGCTTCAAAAATTTCTAACTGTTTGTCTTTCGGAATACCGATGCCGGAGTCAATTACAGAAATACCAATTGCTGCGGATGGATCAAGACCGCTTCGGCTCAGGTCGGTATCCGGGTCAACGGGATGAAATTTAATTGTAATTCCACCCTCTTTGGTGAATTTAACCGCATTGCTTACGAAGTTTTTAATGATCTGTTCGAGTTTCTGCTGATCGGTAGTAATGGTTTCCGGTGTTCCTTTCTCGGATATAATATCAAACTTCAGCTTCTTTTGATCTGTTACATGTTTGAAATAATTAAAGATATCTTCAGAAATGGAATCAATGCTGACTTTTTCAAAATTCAGGGTCATCTTTCCTGATTCTATTTTGCTCAGGTCAAGGATGTCGTTGATCATATTCAGCAAGTCGCTGCCGCTTTTGTGAATAATTCTTGCAGCTTCGATTTGATCATCTGTGAGATTATTGTCGCTGTTGTCAATCAGGTTTTGAGACAGGATCAGTAAGCTGTTCAGGGGTGTTCTCAACTCATGCGACATATTTGCCAGGAATTCGGATTTGTATTTGCTGGCAATCTCAAGTTCCTCGGCTTTGCGTTCAAGGTCTTTCCGGGCATTCTCGAGTTTCAGATTTTTGTGTGAAATCTCAGTTTTTTGTTCTTCAAGATATTTCGTTTTCTCTTCCAGTTCTTCATTGGTCACCCTGAGTTCTTCCTGCTGTTGTTGCAATTCTTCCTGCGAATCTTTAAGTGCCCTGGTTTGCTCTTCAAGCTCTTTGTTGGCTTCCGTAAGTTCTTCCTGTTGTACCCTCAGCTCTTCAGCTTGTTCCTGGGTTTTATGCAGCAATACTTTCATTTCATTTCTGATCTTGATTGAATTGAAAGCAATGGCTATATTTTCGGAAACCTGATCCAGGAAATTAAGCATGAGCTTGCTTAATTCTTTGGCAGTGCCGATTTCTAAAACACCTATTACATTGCCCTGATATATTAAAGGAATAACGATGATGTTGGAAGGTTGGGTTTCACCCAGGCCGGATTTAATACTGATGTAATCTTCGGGTATATCAGTAAAAGTAATTTTTTTCTTTTCGTAAGCTGCCTGCCCCACAAGTCCCTGCCCGGGTTTGAATTCGTTGGCATTTGATTTTCTAAAATGATAGGCATACGATCCGGTTAGCTTATATACTCCTTCTTTTTCAATAAAGACCGCTGCGATTTGGATATTCAATATTTCCGCCAGCAGATTCAGTATTTGATTGGCAAGTTCCGTTTCAGATTTTTCACCTTGTAATAATTCACTTAAGCTGACAATGGATTCATGCAGCCAGTGGTTGTTATCGTTTACGGTACGCAATTCAAGCAAGCTTTCCCGCATTTGCAAAAGGGCGTTCCCGAGCATATCCTGATTGCTCAGGGGAGTGAATTCCTGGTTGAGGTTTCCTTTTCCGATTTCATTAGCAAAGTTTGCATTTGCTTTGAGGGCTCTTGAAAGGGTATTGAGGGCATCTGCCATTTCTCCGATCTCATCATGCGTTTTTACAGTGATGCTGGATGATTTGTCAACTTTACCTTGTAACAGGTTTCTCAAAATCCTGGTTGTTTGCTTTAGCGGGGTTGTAATGTTTTTTGCGATCAGCCAGATGATTATGGCCAATAAAATTATCCCGCCAAGTCCTACCAATAATGAAACTAACAGGTTTTTATTGGCAGTTTGCAGAATTACATCCATAGGTGCAAAAATGCCGATGTACCATTTATCATCCGACCTGCCAATGGTAAAAGGTTTGAAAGATACATAGTATTTTTTCCCTTCGTTATCATTAAAATGAAAATTAAAAGGTTCGCCCTTTGAAATTTTTTCAGTAATGTTTAAATCAGAAAATTGCCCCAGTTCGCTCTTGGTAATCATTTTATTGGTGAGCGTTTTGTCGGGGTGGCTTATGATCTTACCGCCGCTTGAAATCATGATCGCATAGCTTCCTTCGTAGGGTTTGATGTCTTTGACGATTTGATGAAAACGTTCAAGTTCAATATCCGCTCCAACAAGGCCTATAAAGTTCTTACCTTCCATAAGCGGGATGCTGATACTTGCTTCCAGTATTTGGTCTTCGGTGTTTTCGGTATATGAGAAAAAATATGGATCGGTTAATGTTTCAGAAGGATCGGCTTTGATATCATAATACAAACCGCTTACATTTTCAACATTGGTTTCAAGCACTTCTTCTTTTAAAATAATCTCATCACCTTCTTTGTAATAGGTGTATCGTTCCCTGCCGTGTTCTCTTTTATAATTGGGATCAATATCGTTCAGTTCCCAGCTTGCCCATACCGACACAAATTGCGGGTTATCAACCAGAATGTTTCGCATCATTTCGTTATAGATATCTTTTCTGTGCTCACGGGGTATTTCGTCATATCCCATAAATGCCCGGGCAAGTGCACGGCAGGTAGCCATATCGCTGTTTAATTCTTTTTGCACAAGATTGGCGTATTCACGCGTATCAGCATTTACATAATTTGCCGCGTCATGCAACGCCATTTTTCTTGTGTTGATAATGATGTAAGTTAGTACAGCAGCAAATATCAAAACTGTAATTGAAAGAATGTAAATAAGCAGTTTTGTACTTAGTTTGATCCTGTACCTGAACCTTGATTTAATATCGCCTGCTTTCATTAACTAATGTATATATTTCTCAATTGTACTTAAAAGTTTTTTAAAGTTGATGGGTTTTGTAATGAATTCATCACAACCGGCATCAAAACTTTTTTCTCTTTCACCCGATAATACATAGGCAGTTTGCACAATAATTTTGAGGTCTTTTTTCTTTTTTTTGATTTCACGGGTGGCCTCAAAACCATTCATTACAGGCATGTGGATATCCATCAGTACAAGGTCAATTGTGGGGGTATTTTCTACTGATTCAATGGCTTCTTTACCATTTTTAGCCCAATGTATCTTAACATTGGTACGTTTTAGTGCTGCCTTAAAATATCTGTTGCTTGTTTCGATGTCCTCAACGATCAGAATCTCCTTGTCACTCCAATCGTATGTATCAGCGTTTGGCATGTTGTCATAAGTCTGGTTCATACGGTGTTTATTTTAAGAATGTTGTAAATATAAAGATAAATTTTTAAAAGCTGATTTTATGCAGGTATTCTTTTGTTTCCGGCCCAAGATTAAAAAGCAGATCAATTATGCTTAAATTGGGGATGAAGCCAAATTTGTGATTAAATACCTGCCTGAAAACCGGATACTTAATCTCGTTATTTATATTATTTATTTCGTTTCGATAATCATGTTCATAACTTTTTCTAAATTCAGTAGTATGTTTTATATCTGATTCAATACCAATCAAATCGTTTACTAAAGTGATCAGTGAATGATTTATATCAATCAGTTTCTCAAATTTGCCGTTTAGCATGATTTCGTTGAAGTCATCACGATAGAACATAAAGAATGGGGAAGAATTATAAGCAGACTCAATAGCTCTCCAATGATTGATTTGCCAATTTTCATCATAACATACAAGAATTTTTTTTGTTTGGGTATGATTGCCATCAGGTTTATTAACAGGTATAACCAGGTCAAGTTTGCCGTTGGAGGAATATATCGTACATCTGTTGCGACAGGTTTGTTTGGGGAAGGTTTCACAGGCTTCTATTAATACTTTACTGTTTCGGGCAAGAATAGTAAAGTATTGAACAGTCGGCAAATATGCAGTGGGTAAAACAACCATCATTTTATTTTGAACACAAAATTACTTTAAATTAAAAAAAGGATACAATGATTTGCATCCTTTTTTCGTATTGGAATTGCTGTTTTGTTAATCAGAAATTAACATCCTGAAGAACAAATCTTTAGTTTTTTGCTTCCGCGTTTACATTAAGCAGAATATCATCAATTGCTTTTTTTAAAGAATCTTTTGGTAATGCACCCTGCGCCATTTGCGGCTGACCGCCCACCGGGCAGAATAATAATGAAGGAATGCTTCTGATGCCAAATGCTGCTGATAATTCCTGCTGCTCCTCGGTGTTGATCTTGTAAATGTCAATCTTGCCATCATATTCTTTTGACAATTCTTCAAGTATGGGAGCAACTATCTTACAAGGTTGACACCAGTTAGCATAAAAGTCAATCAGGCAGGGTTTTTTTCCTTCAAATTTCCAGTCCTTATTTTGTTCGTAGTTGAATACTTTCTCCAGGAATGTTTGCTTTGTTAAATGTTCCATGTTAATTTTTACTTTTTTATGATTTACTTATTTATTTTCTGAAACTGCTGTTGTATCCGGTTCAACCAGCAAGTTTTCTTCAATGATCTGCACGTATGTTTCTTTCGGAAACGCACCGCTTTGCATCATGGGACTTCCTTCCAATGGGGCATAAAGTATGCTTGGTATACTCTGTATCCTGAATACCCGTGCAAGTTCCCTTTCGGTTTGTGTATCAACCTTATAAACTTTTAATTGCCCCTCATATTTTTCAGCAAGTTCTTCCATAATAGGTGCGATCATTTTACAGGGTTTGCACCAGTCGGCATAAAAGTCAATAATGCAGGGTTCAGTTCCTTCATATACCCAGTTCTGCGGATTTTCCTCAAAATTCCAGACCTTTTCCTTGAAAGTTTCGTAGGTTAGGTACTCAGGCTTACCTGTGGCTTTAGATGTTTTCTTTTGCCTGTCAGGATCATTGTTGTCTTTTTCTTTAGCCGAGCTGCAACTTGCTATGATTGCCATAATTGTTAACAACGTTATAAATTTGAATGTTCTCATATGTTTTTAATTTTATGCAAAAATATAAATTTTTTGATATTAAATCGTTTTAGTATCACTTTTTATATCTTTGTTTCAAAAACTGTTCCAAAACAATAACATATATAGATGAATAAATATTTCGGTAAACTAACTGATGAATCATTTGAAAATTGTTTTCCGGATGAAGAAAGTTGCCTTTCTTTTCTGGCAGAGCAGAAATGGAAAGACGGATTTGTATGCAGGAAGTGCGGTCATACCAATTACTGCAGTGGCAAATCTCCATACAGCCGCAGATGTACAAAGTGCAAACATGAAGAATCGGCTCCGGCACATACCATTTTCCATAATTGCAGGATACCGCTGAACAAGGCTTTCAAAATTGCTTTTCTGGTTTGTAAGGATCCTGATGTTTCAACCTACAAGCTTTCGCAAAAGATTGAAACCAGGCAAATGACGTGCTGGAAATTCAAGAAGAAGATCATACAATGCCTTACTAACAATCTGAAAATTACAGACTTTGAAAAAATCACCTAAGTTGTTATTCCTTGATAATCTTTCGATAAAGAATTCCTTCTTTATTGATTAACTCAAGGAGATAAACACCTGATTTTAATGCTGAAATATCAATGCTGACAGTTTCACCGGATTTGTTTGCAGGCGTTTTGTTATATAATTTTTCCCCCGTGAGTGAAAAGATATTCACTGAGTATGTGTTGGTTGATTTTCCATTTTCGAGATGAAGAATTCCCTTTGTTGGAACCGGATATATTTTTAATAAAGCATTTTGCTTATTATTACCAATATCAACCAGGTTGGTTGTATAACAAGCTTTCCAGCCAGGTGCAGTGACGCTGGAATTTGTTGAGAATGAAACAAACATGCTTCCGCTTGTGGCAGTGTATTCCGCTGGTATTGTATCGCCCGACAAGGTGGCGATCAGGGTTTCACCGTCATAGATTTCAACTTTATCTTTATTTTTCTCGGTGTTGAATTCAAGAAATTCAATTGTAATTTCGGTGGCTCCGGCCGGGGCGATATACCAAAGGCAGGAGGTTCCGTTGTGATAATCCCTCGGGCCGCTGCCATCGCTAAATGTGTCAGCTATCGTTGTAAAAGTAGACATGCCGCTGCAATATACCGGTATTTCGGCATGCCACGAGAGCAGCCATCCATCATCGTTTTCTGAGCCATTGCTTTCAAAAGTAATCAATACCTCATCACTTGTTGATTCAATAGCATCGGGGGTAACAGATCCTGAATAAGTTCCCAGCAAGGGACTGTTTGTTGTGGGGCCATCGTAAACTGTCAGGATGTCATTTGTATCCGTTTTCAATTCATGAAAGCTGATCTCTATGAAATTTACCGAATCCCCGGGTGAAATCAGCCACTGGCAATTCAGGTTGTTTTCGTATGGATAAACAGGTCCGCTGCCATCACCGATTGTACCTGCATAGGTTGTCAATGTGTCGGTGTCTGAGCAACTATAGGGATAAGTATAATTTGTTGTATCCGGGAAACAATTGATTATCAGTTCCTGTGCAAGGTTGAAATTTGATCCTCCGGGTGTCAGATCGTCGGTATAGAAATAACCATCCTGGCTACCGCCCCATCCCCAGTTGAAATGGAAGTAATGGTCATCCTGGTATCCATCACAAATAAAAGCATGACCATTTACATTCGGTACCGACCAGCCTGCATAATACATGGGCATTTTTCTGTCGAGATGGGCGACAATAATACTGTCCCAGTTTAAGTTGGTACTGTCCCTGAACAAATATTCCGTAGCAGGAACATAATTAAAATGCGTCCTCAGCGAATAGGCAGCTTTATGGTTATACATGCCTGATCCGTTCGGGCCGTATACCATGTCAACCGAAACACCCAAATGATAGAGCAACTGTGCAACAGACAAATTCGGCGCATTTACATAATCGGGCATCTGGTTGAAAATATAGTTGGTATTACCAAAATCTGCCGATAGAATTCCATATGGCGGGCATTCATAGGAATAGCTTCCTGTTCCCTGCAAGGGAAACCTGAAATAATTTACCAGTTGTCCCATAGCAGTAGCCACACAACCTGTAACACAATTTCCGCCGGGGCCAGCCGGATCAGCAGGGCAGGAATCATTATAATATTTTCCCTGGTCCCAGGTAGTGAAAAGTAATGGTTCTACAATTTTCCCCAAAAAGGTTTTCAGATTATCAGGATTTATCGTTTTAAGGCGCTCCCATTTAGAAGATATCTTATCACTGGCTTTTATCTCATTAGAAATGATATAATGAATTTGTCCTGATATTTTTTCCAGATACTCATCCAATTGAGGCACATGTGCATATTTATCAAAATTGGAGCGCAGGGAAAACCCGATAATGGGGATACTGTTTTCCGAAGCCGAAACAATAACAAATCCATCAGGACTTAAATTTACAATGTACAATGTGGTTTGGTCATTAAAAGATTTTGCAAATGACTCCCTTATTTCAATGGCAGAAAAATCAACAGTTTGTTTTTGGTTGATCCTTTCATAAAAAAAGTTTTTTGCAACAAGCTCTGCTGTTTTCTTTTCAATTGTTTGGGCATTTGTTGCCACAGATAAAACCAACAGCGTAAACAGAGCAGATAAAACCTGTATTGATGATTTGCATTGATTATCAAATCGAAAGAAGTTTTTTTTTGTTTTCATAATCCTTATTTTTTTAGGCAGATAAATGTAAAAAAAAATGCCATCCCTTCAAAGGAATGGCATTTAAAAAAGTTGATGTTTTTTTCTTTATTCTATGATAATACGTTTTGTCGTTGATTTTGTGTTGCCCTGAATATTCAGGATATAAACACCATCAGGAAGATTTGTTACATCAATTGATGTATCAACAAATTCATTTGCCTCAGTAATATCCTGCTGGTAAACGGTTTTCCCTGTAATGTTCATCAGGTTCACCTGAAAGTTTTCATCTGTTGTGTTTTTGAAAGATATCCTGATGATATCACTGGCAGGATTCGGATAGATTGTTAAAGCTTCAAATCCGTCATTTTCCTCAACGTTTACATTTTCGATGGTATATTCGGCAACCCAACCGGAAGAATTTATCCATGGGTTGGAATTGAATACGATCATCATGCTTCCGCTTGTAGCGGTGAGGGGTTCTGGGATATCATCTCCTGAGAAAGTTCCGAGAAGTGTGGATGAACCGTCATATACCATAACTTTGTCTTTTCCTTCTTCCGTATCAAATTCAGAAAAAGTAAGTGTGATGTTGGTGGCGTATTCGGGCATGATCTGGAACATACAGCCTGAGTTGTTGCTATAGTTGAATGATCCGCTTCCGTCTGAAATGGTTGCTGTGGGTTCGAAATATTTAACAAGTCCGGAACAGAATTCAGGTATATTGGAAGTATATTCAATGTAAAAACCCTCATCCGTATCACTTCCGTCTGATTCGAAGGTAACCAGTATCTGGTTTCCTGTACTTGTCAGATCGCCACCCGGAGGTGTGCTGCCGCTGTACGAACCCAGTACCGGATCACTTGTTGTTGATCCGTCGTAAATGATCAGTTGATCGTTTGAAGCCAGGTGGAATTCGGGAAATGTTAAAGTGATATCCGTAACCGAGTCTTCTTCGTTCTGGGGATCAATCAGCCAGCTTGCACTTTGGTTATCAAGATAATCTTCAATGGGGCCGCTGCCATCGGTAATTGATCCTGATAGTGTTCTCAATGTATCCGCTCCTTCGGCAAAGTACGGATAGTCGGGGTCTGTCGGGAAGAACTGCAGAACAGTTTGCTGGTAGCGGTTGTAACCGTTAACATCATTCAAAGCATAATATCCGTTTCCTGATCCGCTCCACCCGAAGTTGAAATGGAAAAGGTTGTCGTCATCATAACCGTCACATACAAATGCATGTCCATAGTTTGATTGATCCCTGCCTGCATAATAAATGGGA
>CAZTAW010000102.1:0-11578 GCA_964611705.1 uncultured Bacteroidales bacterium | reverse complement strand
AAACTATCTGATTATTATATTTTAAATTTATTTTTTCGTATTTATTCCAGTTATTGTTACCCAGAGCTTGTTTGTAAAAGACAATCAGTTTATCAAACTTGCTTTGCATATTTTCCAAACTGCCAAACTCAATCAGATGTTTTCCGATTTTGGGTATAAGCTCTATTTCCTGATCTTTTGTTATATAGATTTGCCCGATCTGGGCATGAAGAAAATCATTGTTTTGTATATATTTTGAAATCTCAAAAACATCATGTATTGTTTTATCATGAATGGAATCAGGAGGAATTACCTGATCATGTAAAGAAGATTTTACAGGTTTTATATAACCACTTGCAACCGTTACTCTTGCTGTATGTTTGGTGCTTGCCGGTACGATCATACCCAGCTTATCCATATAATATGGAGTTCCGTCGGAGGTGATCAGACGAACAATGGGTTTTCGCTGGGTGATCTCAATTTCAATATTTCCGTACATGGTAGTATATACATTGGCATCTTGTACATAATGATTGCCAAGGAGCAATTCTTCCATCTTATTGATCTGGTAGTCCTCCTGTGTGCATTGTCCCACCGAGTCAACATAGTCCTGAAGCAGGGTCATTATATCATCGGTATCAACCAGGATGTTTTGATCAGGATAATCGTAATGAATATTGATCTTTTCGCATTGAATGGCTGCATGCTTTTTATTCATGAATCCAAGCAGTATAAAACAGCAAATCAGCAAGGCGATCCAAAATATTGTATATATGATCTTTTTCATTTATCTTTTAATGTATTTTCCAATGCTTCAACAAGACGATCAATGTCTCCTGCACCCAATGTTAATAGTAATTCAGGTTTATTCTTTTCAATTTTTTCAATCACTTCATTTTTTGAACATAACTCCTTGTTTTTTAGCCTGATCTTTTCAAAAAGCCATTTTGAGGAGATGCCTTCAATGGGTACCTCCCTGGCCGGATAAATATCAAGCAGGTATACTTTATCAGCAAGGGCAAGACTCTTGGCAAATCCATCCGCAAAATCCCTGGTGCGTGTGTATAAGTGCGGCTGAAAAACAACCGTGACTGGTTTTTCGGGAAACAGTTTCTTTACGGCGTTGATGCATGAGCTGATCTCACAGGGATGATGCGCATAATCATCTATATAAATATGATCTTTTGTATGCAACCTGATGTCGAACCTTCTTTTAACTCCCGTATATGTGTTCAGACCTTTGCCAATCTCAGGTTGATTAATACCTGTCTTTACAGCAACAGTAACAGCAGCAACGGCATTTTCAATATTATGATTACCCGGAAGTTTTAAATGAATGTTTTCAATATTCGTATCAGGACCTTTTATGTTGAAAATGGATATTGACCCCTGGCTGCGAATGGCTTCCGCATGAAATCCTGCATTTTGGGACAGTCCGTATGTAATGCAATCAGCAGGAAGATATCCGGGCAGTTCAAGCTCGTTATGAATAATCAGGCTACCGTTTGGATTGATGCATTTGATGAACTGAAAAAAAGTTGCTTTCAGGTTTTCCGGGGTTTGGTATATGTCGAGATGATCGGGATCTATTGATGTCACAACTGCAATATCGGGGTTCAATTGCAAAAATGACCTGTCGAATTCATCAGCTTCAACAATTACCATTTCTGCTTCCTGATCATCAATATAATTGCTTTCATAGTTTTTAGAAATTCCCCCGATGAAAGCGGATATTTTTTTGCCTGAAGACTTCAGCAAATGTGCAATCATTGAAGAGATCGTAGTTTTACCATGTGTGCCGGCCACTGCAATTGTAAACTTTCCTTTTGTAATCATGCCCAGTACTTCCGATCTTTTCTTCAGCAATATTCCTTTTTTTCTGGCTTTTGCCAGTTCAGGGTTGTCAGCAGGAATGGCCGGTGTATAAATAAGCAGGTCAATGTTTTTACAGATACGATCAGGGTTTATATTATAAAAAACACAAATCCCTTCTTCCTGAAGCTTATCAGTAAGCGGAGTTCTGCTAAGATCATATCCGGAAACATGTGCCCCCCGATGATGGAAGTACCTTGCCATGCCGCTCATCCCGATACCTCCTATACCTAGCATGTATATATTCCGGATTTGATTAAGTTCCATTTTTGTTTTGTTTAAGCAGTTTACTAACCTGTTTTGCGATCAAATCACCTGAGTTTGTAATTGCCAGTTTTGATATATTCTTACTTAGTTCTTGTTTTTTGTTTTTATCGTTGAGCAAATCAATAACTGCGGGTACCAGTTTTTGATTTACCTCTTTATTTTCAACCATCAATGCAGCGTCTTTTGAAACCAGTGCCATTGCATTTTTGGTTTGATGGTCTGCTGCTGCTGTTGGTAAGGGTACAAAAATGCCGGGTTTCCCAACAGCACATATTTCCGAAATAGCAATTGCACCTGCCCTTGAAATAATTACATCGGCTATGCTATAAGCAAAGTCCATCCTGTTGATGAATTCAAGGATTTTGATATCAGGATAGTGATCTGCATCAAAACCTTCAATAGCATTGGGAAAATAATGTTTACCTGTCTGCCAGATCAAACGGATGTTGTTTTTTACAAATACATCGAGATTTGCATGAATGGCTTCATTGATGGCCCTGGCGCCCTGACTGCCGCCAACAATCAAAACTGTTGGTTTGTCTTCATTCACTGAAAAATATTCGTAAGCTTTCTTATTCTTGTTTTTGATATTGATAAGATCATTACGAATGGGATTCCCTGTCGTCACGATCTTTTTTTCCGGAAAAAATTTCTCCATACCATCATAGGCAACACATATTGTGTTTGCTTTTTTTGAAAGAAGTTTGTTTGTAATTCCCGGAAAGGAGTTCTGTTCCTGTATGAGGGTAGGGATACCCATTGAAGAAGCAACCCGCAAGGTAGGTCCGCTGGCATATCCTCCTGTTCCGATAACTACATCGGGTTTAAATTTTTTAATGATCTTTCTTGCTTTGATTAAACTGGCTATCACTTTACAAGGGAAATTAAGATTCCGGATTGTCAATTTTCTTTGTAAGCCGCTGATCCATAAGGCCTCGATGCGGTAACCGGCTGCCGGTACTTTTTTCATTTCCATGCGTCCTTTTGCCCCCACGAATAGGAATTCCGCATCAGGTGCTTCTTTCCTGATGGATTCCGCAATAGCAATTGCCGGGAAGATATGTCCACCCGTTCCACCTCCGCTGATCAATATTTTTAATTTAGGCTGCTGCATATTGCGTTTGTTCGATTTTTTTGTCCCTTTCAAGTTCTTTACTTACACTCAGGATGATCCCGATCGAAATACTAGTGAACCATATGGATGTTCCTCCCATACTGATCAAAGGCAATGTTTGCCCTGTAACCGGTAATAAATTAACTGCAACACCCATGTTGATCATTGCCTGGAAGATCAGGCTGAAACTCACCCCAAAGGTGAGAAAAGCTCCGAATTTTCTTGGGATTTTTGTGATAATCCTCACTGCCCTGAAAAATAATATCAGATACAATAAAACCACGAAAGAAGCGCCTATCAAGCCGTACTCTTCAATAATGATAGCAAATATGAAATCCGAATAGGGGTGGGGCAGGAAATTCCGCTGGGTGCTGTTGCCGGGAAATTTTCCTATCACTCCCCCTAAAGCAATTGCAATCTTGGCTTGTTTAACCTGGTATTCATTTTTATCGCCAATGCCGATGAATGATTCAAGTCTGGCTTTCCAGGTTTCTACCCTGGCATTTGTATCATTGGGTATTGCGTAGATGATCAAAATAAAAAATACAAGTCCGATGATGCCTATGCCGATCATTGTCAGAATATATTTCATTTTCACTCTTCCGATAAACATCAGCACCACGCTGGTGGCAAACAGCATGGCTGCTGTTGAGAGGTTATAAGGGAGGATCAGGCCGCAGACGATCAATACCGGAACCATCAAAGGAAGAAATGTGTCCCTGAAATCTTTGATGTTTTCCTGCTTTATGGTAAGCAGACGGGCCAGATACATGATTAATGTGAGCTTAGCAAAATCACTTGTCTGAAAGCTAAGGTTAAACGGTAATGGTAAAGCACGTCTGGCCTCATTTAAATTCAAGCCGATAATGAGTGTAATTATGAGTAGTGGAATGGCAATATAAAGTGCGATCTGGAAAATTTTTGAATAGTATGTGTATTTAATAAGATGTGCCAAATACATCAATCCGAATCCGAAGATAAGAATCAGAAAATGTTTTATGACATAATATTCCGTATTACCTGCCCTGTATTTATAAGCCAGTGTTCCCGTGGAACTGTATACCGCCAGCAGGGAAAAAACGGAAAGCAGGATCACCACCATCCAGATCACCCTGTCACCTTTTATACTCTTTAGGAATTGTGTCATATTTTTACCTTTTGTTTTATCCGGATTATAAGTTTTTAACTGCCTTTTTGAATTTGTTTCCCCTGTCTTCAAAATTGTTGAACAGGTCGAATGATGCACAAGCCGGTGAAAGCAAAACCGTATCGCCATGTGCAGCAAATTTGGAAGCTATTTCAACAGCTTCTGCCGCAGAACTTGTATCCACAATATCCGGGATGATACCCGAAAAGGCTTTATGTATGCGTTTATTATTGACACCAAGACATACTATGGCCTTTACTTTTCTGCTCACAAGCTCTTTTAAGAAGTTATAGTTATTGCCTTTATCAACACCTCCGGCAATCCATACCACCGGCCTGGTCATGCTTTCCAGGGCATACCAGGTTGAATTAACATTGGTAGCCTTTGAATCGTTGACGAACTCAATACCATGAATGGTGGCAACAGACTCGAGCCTGTGTTCAACATTTTGAAAATCAGCAAGGCTTTGCTTGATGATGTCTTTCCTGATATCCAGTATTCTGGCTGCAATGCTTGCAGCCATGGAATTGTAAATGTTGTGTTTTCCCTGTAAAGCTAAATCTTCTAACGTCATAGTAAATTTGCTTGAATTTATTGTTATTACCATTTTATTTTCTTCAATTATTCCACCCTGTTTAAAAGTTTTATCATGAATCGAAAAGGGATGTGTTTTTGCATGGATCACTCTTTTTGGGTTTTCATCAAGGATTGCCCCGTCGTCGGCACAGAAGATATAATTGTCGGAGCCGGTCTGGTTTTGAAGAATCCTGAATTTTGAGTTGATATAGTTTTCAAATTTGTTGTCGTACCTATCGAGATGGTCGGGTGTTATGTTCATCAATACAGCGCAATCGGCTTTAAAGTTAAACATGCCATCCAACTGAAAACTACTGATTTCCAATACGTAATGCGTAAAGTTTTTTTCCGCTACTTGCCAGGCAAAACTTTGACCCACATTTCCGGCAAGACCTGCATGTAAACCTGCGTTTTTTAGTATGTGATGCGTTAGCAAGGCTGTTGTTGTTTTGCCATTGCTACCTGTAATACAGATCTTATAGGCTTTTGTAAATCTGCCGGCAAATTCTATCTCCGAGATGATGGGTATTCCCTTGTGCCTGATCTTTTGAATGATCTCTGCATTATCAGGGATACCGGGACTTTTAATGATCTCTTCTGCCTGTAAGATAGCTTTATCGTTGTGCCTGTCCTCTTCGAATTCTATTTCATGATGTAAAAGAACGTTTTTATATTTTTTACTGATCTTTCCGAAATCCGAGACAAAAACACTAAAATCCTTCTTTTTTGCCAGTATTGCTGAACCGACGCCACTTTCGCCTGCTCCAAGAACCACTATTTTGTTTTTGTTCATTCAATTTCTTTTATCTTAGTTTTAATGTTATGATCGTAAAAACGGCCAGCATGATCCCGACAATAAAAAATCGCTGTACGATCTTGGGTTCGGGATATCCCTTCACCTGAAAATGATGATGAAGGGGAGACATTTTAAAAATGCGTTTGCCCACACCGGATTTCTTTTTTGTGTATTTGAAATAGCTTACCTGCATTACTACAGATAGGCTCTCCGCTACAAAGATTCCACAAAGTATCGGTATTAGAAGTTCTTTGCGGATGATGATTGCAAAAACAGCAATAATGCCTCCTATCGTGAGGCTTCCGGTGTCACCCATAAATATCTGCGCCGGATATGAATTATACCAGAGAAAGCCGATACAGGCTCCCACAAATGCACTTAAATAAATGGTTAGCTCGCCGGAACTTGGTATGTACATGATATTCAGGTAATCGGCGAAAACAATGTTACCGGATATCCAAGCCAGCAATCCCAGTGTAGCACCTATTATGGCTGAGGTACCTGTTGCCAGGCCGTCAATGCCGTCTGTCAGATTGGCTCCGTTTGAAACAGCGGTTATGATCAGGATTACGAGCGGCACAAAGATCAGGTATGCATAGTTTTTATAATTGTCACCAATCCAGGCCAGTAAAACTGCATAATCGAATTCATTATGTTTTACAAAAGGAATGGTTGTTTTGGTTGATTTTACTGAGACTGTGGAGAATGCCTCCGATGGTGTTCTGACCCTTTCTTCGTAACCGTTCTCAGTCTCCACGCTGACAGGCTCATGTATTTTTTCCCTGATCACAATATTTTCGTTGAAATACATGATCAGACCAACCACCAGGCCCAGGATAACCTGCCCCATTATTTTGAACTTTCCGGCGAGACCTTTCTTCTCTTTATTAAACACTTTAATATAGTCATCCGTAAATCCGAAGATTCCCAGCCAGACTGTGGTGAATATCATCAATATGATATAAACATTATCAAGTTTTGCAAACAATAAAACCGGAATGAGCGTTGCTCCTATGATAATAAGGCCGCCCATGGTTGGGGTGCCTTGTTTTTCCTTTTGTCCTTTCAGACCGAGGTCGCGTATTGATTCACCCACTTGTTTTCTCCGGAGGTAATTGATGATCTTTTTACCAAAAAGCAGGGAGATGATCAAAGAAGTAATTACAGCCATTGCAGCACGAAAGGAGATATAATTGAACACTCCTGCACCCGGAATATCATACACTCTGTCTAAATATGTGAATAAATAATATAACATGATTAATTGTTTTTATCCGGTTTCAAGTATTCGTTCACAATTTCTTTGTCATCAAAATGAAGTTTCTTACCATTGATCACCTGATACTTTTCATGTCCTTTACCGGCAACCAGGATTATATTTCCTGTAGTGGCTATCATACAAGCCGTTTTTATCGCTTGTTTTCTGTCAATGATCCGCAAAACATTTTCCCGGTTTTTCATTTCAATGCCTTCCATCATTTGATCTATGATCACCGCCGGGTCTTCCGTGCGTGGATTATCGGAGGTTAAAATGATCTTGTTACTATATGAGCTGGCTATATTGCCCATCAATGGTCTTTTTGTCTTATCGCGATCACCACCGGCACCTAATATGGTTATAACCTGCTGATTGCTTCTGCGCAATTTTATGATGGTTTGCAGTGCGTTTTTCAGGGCATCAGGTGTGTGTGCATAATCAACAATAGCTGTAATGCCATCTCTGCCTTTAATAATCTCGAACCTGCCCTCTGCTCCTGTTAGTGTGGTCAGGTGTTTAAGGATTTCTTCTTTGTCACGATATAGCATATTTGCTGTTGCGTAAGCGGCCAGGAGATTATATGCATTAAACACACCAATCAGCCTGAACCAGGCTTCTTTTCCTTCTATATTCAGCAATAATCCACCTACCTGATTTTCTATAATTTTTCCCTTGAAATCAGCTTGCTTTTTTAGCCCGTAAGTTTTTACTCGTGCTTTTGTGTTTTGAAGGACAATCTTTCCATTTTTGTCATCGGCATTTGTGGTTGCAAATGCATCTTCCGGCAAGTTGTCGAAAAACTGTTTTTTCGCTTTTAAATATTTGTTGAATGTTTCATGATAATCAAGATGATCGTGTGTGATATTGGTAAAAATACCTCCCTTGAACTGTAATCCGCTGATCCTTTGCTGGTCAATGGCATGTGAGCTTACTTCCATGAAGCAATAGCGGCAACCTTCATCCCGCATTTCTTTCAGCAGGCGATTGATCGTTACAGGATCGGGAGTAGTATGGGTGGCTTTAACAATTCGCTTATCAACACGGTTTTCAATAGTGCTTATCAAGCCTGAAGAAAAGCCAAGATCCATAAAAAGTTTATATAAAAGCGTGGCAACAGTTGTTTTTCCGTTTGTGCCTGTAATCCCTATTAATTCGAGAGCCTGTGAGGGGTGGTCATAAAAGGCACTGGCGATTTCACCTAATACTCCGGCGGAATTATCCGTTTGTATAAAAGTGATTTCTTCAGGAACCGAAGTAGTAAGTTTTTCTGTGACAATGGTTTTTGCACCCTTTTCAATTGCCTGCGGGATAAACCGGTGACCGTCAACCTGTGTTCCTTTCACGGCGACAAATAGTGAGCCTCTGCTGACCTTACGGGAATCAAAATCAACAGAATGAATTTCCTGATCAGGTCTTCCGGTGATTTTTAAAACTTTTATGTTCGTTAATATGTCAGCTAATTTCTTCACTTCTTTTTTGCTTATGTTGTTGATAATTTTAAAATGATCACATCTCCTTTATTTATGGGTTTACCCATTTCAACGGACTGGCTTTTTACGATACCCCTGCCTGTGATCTTTGTTTTCAAGCCCAATTTTTCGAGCAGAAACACGGCATCAGATGCATTCATACCGGTAACATTGGGCATCCGACCTTCCTTAATAAGCCGGTTCGCCAGTTTAACACCGTCATTATCAGGCATTATTACAGCCCATTCGGATTTTATTTCTGATGTGTCAGCCGGAATACCGCAAGTCTGGATGATCTTTTTGAGATCTTTTGTATTGCCTGCCAGATATAGGGGATAGGCTGAATGAATTTCTTCTTCTTGTTTCTCCATTGGGATATCCAGTTGTGTTGCATATACTTTATCTGCAATTTCTTTAAATACGGGAGCAGCAACAGAGGAACCATAGTAGTATCCTTTTGTTGGGCGGTTCACAACCACTATGCATGAGTATTTGGGATTGTCAGCCGGGAAGTAACCTACAAAAGATGCGTTATAATTATCTTTATCATAACCCCGGTTTTTATTGGCGATCTGCGCGGTTCCGGTTTTACCGGCGATTTTGTATACACTTTGGTTAAGGCGCTGGGCCGTTCCTCTTTCTACAACACCTTCAAGCAGGTCCTGCAATAATTTTACCGTTTGTGGAGAACAAACTGCTTCATTCAAAACTTCAACTTCGGATACCTCAATGGTATTCTGTGCCTGCCTGATCGCTTCAACAAATATGGGTTTGACCATTTTCCCGTCGTTGGCAATGGCGTTATAAAAGGTAAGTATTTGAAGCGGGGTAAGCATGCTTTCGTACCCTATTGACATCCAGGGAAGGGATGTGCCATACCAGTTGCTGCTTTCGGGGTTTTTAAACAGTGGTTTTGCCTCCCCGGCGATCTCAATGTCATGTTGATTGGTGAGCCCGATTCTGCTAAAGTGATCGGTGAATTTTTTCGGGTTATTTTTATATGATTTATAAACAAGTTTTGAAACACCAACATTTGATGATTTCTCAAAGGCATCCCGGGCAGTGATAATTCCTTCGTCAATCTTATGAACATCCCGCATTGTTTGGCCGTAATACATGGTCCAGCCATCTCCTGTATGCACTGTATCGGTCAGCGTGATCATTTTGTCTTCCAGAAGGGCAAGAAATGAGGCCAGTTTGAATGTTGAACCCGGTTCAATGCGTTCGCCGATTGCATAATTATACAGCTCTTCATATTGTTTGCTTGCAGAATCATATTTAAGATTGGCTATGGCTTTAATCTTGCCGGTTTTTACCTCCATAAGAATTGCGCATCCGTGATGTGCACCATGCTCTTTCAGATGTTGTATTAAGGCTTCCTCAGCAACATCCTGTATGTCAATATCAATGCAGGTTATGACATCTTTTCCGTTTTGAGGTTCTATCTCATTTCTGTCATTCACCGGAATCCAGTTACCATTGTTCACCCTGCGCATCAATCGTTTTCCGTTAATTCCTTGCAACACTTCCGAATATGCCCCTTCAAGGCCTACATAAATATCATGATATCTGTTTTCGTATCCGATGGTTCGGCAGGCAAGTTTATTAAAAGGCATTTCACGTTTGGTCCCCGGAATTACAATCAATCCTCCCTTGTACTTTCCGCGGCGCAGTATGGGGAAGAGTTTAACTTTTTTAAGCTCGTCGTAGGTAATTCTTTTTTTAAGCAGGTAGTACCGGTTGGTATCTTTTCTGGCATTGATCAAACCCTTTTTATACTGGTATTTTGATCTGTCTTTAAAAAGCTTTGAAAGACAAAGTGCCAGGGAATCAACTTTTTTATTGAATAAAGTATCATGGATTAAATCAGAGGCAACATCCATTCTTATATCAAAAATAGGGACGGAGATCGCCATTGGACTGCCATCGGAAGCACATATGTTTCCACGGACAGCCTCTTGTGTAAAATACCTCAATTCATTTTCCTGTGCCCGTTCAATCAATTGTTTGCCTTCAACTGTTTGGATATAGACAACCCGCCCTATGATCGCCACAGCAAAAATGAAAACCAGCAGGTAAATAAAATATACACGTCTTAATATGTCTTTTCTCGGATTCACTTTATTTTTCTTCTTTTTTGATAATTATTTTTTTAGGCGGAATTCTTGATTCCCTGATTCCGGTTTCTTTTAATTTTTTGGCAACCTGAGAAGGATTGCTCAGGTACATTAGTTTAGATTTGGTTGAGATGGCCTCGTAACGCAATTCCTTGATCTCAGAATGCAGGTCTTCTATTATTCTTTTTTTCTTCTCGGATACATAGATGTTTGTTATATACAGAACTGCCAGAAAAGTTAGGAAGAAAATAAAAGGAAGCCATTTCAGTGCACTCTCGCGGGTAAGAAATGTTCCGCCAAGAACATTGAGAAACGAGTTCTCAATTTTCTTGTTACCAAATTCATTCGAATCTGCTGGTTTTGGCCTTAATTTGTTCTCTTCAAATCCCATATTATATTTTTTCAGCGATTCTTAATTTGGCGCTTCTGGCCCTGTTATTTTTTTTAATCTCTTCTTCCTCGGGTGTTATTGGCTTTTTTGTGATCACCTTCAAAGGGCTCAGCACATTCCCGTAAAAATCTTTTTCAATTTCACCTTCAAAATTTCCTGACTTAAAGAAGTTTTTAACCAATCTGTCTTCGAGCGAATGATATGAGATTACAGCTATGCGGCCTCCGGGTTTTAACACTTCCAGCGATTGTTTTAATAGTGACCTGAGCACATCCAATTCTTTATTTACCTCAATTCTTATGGCCTGAAAAACCCTGGCCAGGTACTGATTCTCCATTCCTTTTTTTGTAAAATCAATCGCGATATCTTTAAGTTGCCCGCTATTTGTTATTTCTTTCTCTTTTCTCTCCCTCACGATTTTTTTGGATAATGCTGCTGCATTGTGTATTTCACCATAGTTTCTGAAAATCATATAAAGATCATTTTCAGAATAGTTGTTGATGACTTGTTTTGCCGTTAGCTTATTTTGCTTGTCCATTCTCATGTCTAATTCCGCATCATGTCTTGTTGAAAAACCCCTTTTGGCTGCATC
>CAZTAW010000101.1:0-11800 GCA_964611705.1 uncultured Bacteroidales bacterium | reverse complement strand
CGTGTGCTCTTCCGATCTATGGTTTCCTGAGAAAATCAGCAGGAATCTGGATGGTGTTATTCTTGGCATGCATGCTAAAGCTGATAATCCTGAGTTGAAAAGAGCCCGGAAGCTAAACATTCCTATTTATTCTTTCCCGGAATTTCTTTTTCAAAATGCAAAAAACAAAAAGCGTATCGTTATAGGAGGAAGTCATGGGAAAACAACCATTACTGCAATGATCATGCATGTACTTAAAGATTTGGGAAAGGATTTCGACTACATGGTTGGTGCTCAACTAAAAGGGTTTGATGTGATGGTGAAGCTTTCGGATGATGCACCTATAATGATCTTTGAGGGTGATGAGTACCTTACTTCTGTTTTGGATAAGCGCCCTAAGTTTCATCTGTATAAGCCTAACATAGCTGTTATTAGTGGCATTGAGTGGGATCATATGAATGTTTTCCCGACCAAAGAAATATACATTGAGCAGTTTGAAAAATTTGTTGATCTGATTGAAAAAGACGGAGTTTTGATTTATTGTAAAGATGATGAGTTGGTAAAACAAATAGCATCAAAATCACCTGAAAAAATTACTAAAATCCCTTATGCTCTTCCCGATTATATAACCAAAGATGGAGGCTGCTCTGTTATTAATAATGATAGAGCATACAAAATAAAAGTTTTCGGAAAGCATAACCTCTTAAATTTAAATGCGGCAAGAATAGTATGCAACCAGTTCGGGATAGATGACGATGCTTTTTATCATTCCCTTCAGTCGTATGAGGGTGCAGCAAAACGGCTTGAGTTAATCGCTGAAAATGAAACAGTTTCTGTTTTTAAGGATTTTGCACACGCACCTTCAAAACTAAAGGCTACTGTAGAAGCTGTTAAATCAAGAAACCCAGAGAGGGAACTTGTTGCTGTAATGGAGCTTCATACCTACAGCAGTTTAAACAAGGAATTTTTACCCGAATTTAAAGACAGTATGGATCAGGCAGATCAAGCTGTTGTTTTCTACAATCCGCATGCATTTGAGATTAAACGGCTACCTTTTTTGCAAAAAGAAGATGTAAAAAACGGATTTGGAAGGAAAGAACTGATCATCTTTAATAAAAAAGATGAATTGGAAAAATATATACAGGATATAAAGTGGAAGGATAAAAACCTTTTATTAATGAGTTCAGGTGATTTTGACGGACTTGATTTTTCCTCACTTTCAAAGAAAATTGTTCAGAAATAAAAAAAGAGGACCGAAGTCCTCTTTCCATTAAATATGTTTCTCAGATATGTTAACCATTCATTGAAATCAGGAATTCCTCGTTTGTATCTGTAAACTTCATCTTGTCTTTTAGAAATTGCATTGCTTCAAGCGGATTCATATCGCCCAGATGATTTCTGAGAATCCATATTCTTTGAAGCTGGTCTTTTTCAAGTAAAAGATCTTCTCTACGCGTACTTGATGCAACTATGTCAATGGCAGGATAAATTCGCTTGTTAGAGAGTTTCCTGTCGAGTTGCAGCTCCATATTACCGGTTCCTTTAAATTCTTCGAAAATCACTTCATCCATTTTTGAACCGGTATCAATCAATGCTGTTGCACAAATTGTCAGGGAACCTCCATTTTCTATTTTACGTGCAGCGCCAAAGAAACGTTTTGGCTTTTGAAGTGCATTGGCTTCAACACCACCTGATAATACTTTGCCTGAAGCCGGTGATACTGTATTGAATGCTCTTGCCAACCTTGTGATCGAATCAAGCAATATTACAACATCATGGCCGCATTCCACCATTCGTTTGGCCTTTTCGAGTACGATATGGGCAATTTTTACATGGCGGTCAGCCGGTTCGTCAAAAGTTGATGCAATAACTTCGGCTTTAACGCTACGTTCCATGTCTGTCACTTCCTCAGGTCTTTCATCTATCAACAAAATAATTAGATATGCTTCCGGGTGATTGAAAGCTATTGCATTGGCAATATCTTTAAGGATCGTTGTTTTTCCGGTTTTGGGTTGCGCAACGATCAATCCCCTTTGTCCTTTACCGATAGGAGTGAACATATCAATAATTCTGGTGGTCATATTATTTTGTTCGTGCTCTGTTAAAGTAAATTTTTCTTCAGGGAATAGTGGTGTAAGGAAGTCGAAAGGTATTCTGTCACGAACTTCGTTTGGGTCCCTTCCATTGATCAGCTCAACTTTGATCAGGGGAAAGTATTTTTCACCATCCTTGGGTGGGCGTATGCTTCCGCGCACGGTATCACCGGTTTTAAGTCCAAATAATTTGATCTGAGACTGCGACACGTAAATGTCATCCGGAGAATTCAGGTAATAATAGTCTGATGACCGAAGGAATCCATACCCATCGGGCATAATTTCCAGAACGCCTTCACTGGTGACCAGCCCTTCAAATTCAAACCCGAATTCATCCTTATGATTATCTTTGGATTTGCTTCTGTAGTCACGGGTGATTTTTCTTTCTTCCTTATTATCACTGTCAACTGATTTTTTGGAAACAATATTGCTTTCACTCTCTTTTTTACTTAAAACAGGCTTGACATCCGGTTTTTTTGTTTTTTCTTCTTCCTTTGTTTCAGTAAGTGATTTGTTATCCTTGTCTTTTGCAGTTTTGCTCTTATCTGCTAAAGCATCATTAGGAGTTACTTTAACGCTTTTTCTTCTGCGTTTCCGAGTTGGTTTAGCTTCTTCCTTTTTATCCTTTTCTGCTTTTGATGCTGATGGATTTAATGCCTGATGGTCAAGAATTTTGTAGATCAGGTCTTGTTTAAGTAACTTGTCGTATTTGGGAATGTTAAGTTCTTTAGCGATTTCTTTCAGTTCTGAGACAAGCTTACTGTTAAGCTCAATGATATCATACATTTTATTATCTGTTTATTTTGTTTATTAATCCATTGGTGTTTCTCAAAATGAAAAAGCCATTGGAATTAATTGAAATTTTTCTCAAATTGTCAGCTTTGTTCGAAACTTAATCGGGGTATTGAATAAGCACTGCAAATATATAAAAAACATTTAACAAGCAAAAAAATCTTTTAAAAAACATTCATATATTTGTAAACAGATAATCAAAACCATGTTAAAATGATCCAACGTATTCAAAGTTTATTGTTATTACTGGCTGCTGTTGCATTTGGATTGATGTATTGTTTTCCAATTGCCAGTTTGGTGCCTGATATCAATAGTACAGATGTTGTCAGATACGATTTATATAACTATTATCTATTTGTAGCTACAAAGAACGTACCGGAGGTCAATTATATAATTACATTGCCGATGGCTATTACAACTGGGCTGGCAGGGATATTGTCTTTAATCACCATTTTTCTTTATAAAAACCGTATCAAACAAATGAACCTGGTTAAACTTACTGTTTTTATAAATATTTTGCTTGTAGTTGGTATTTTCTTCTGGTATTCAGGGATCATCGAAGAAAAAACCGGAACGCAGCCATCGTATGATGTATCTGCCTATTTTCCTTTAATAACGCTTGTTTTTTTGATCCTGGCTTTTCGGAGTATCCGCAAAGATGAAAGAATGGTAAGAGCTGCTGAAAGATTACGTTAATCTATCTTGTGAGCTCAACAACCTGCAGGTTCGATATTTTTCCCTTTTCGAAGATAAGTTTGATTACTGTTATTACTTTATGAGAACCGAATTTACCGGCAGCACCGGGGTTGATGAATAACAGGTTGTTCTTCTTATCATGCATGACTTTTAGGATATGTGAATGTCCGGTCACAAAAATATCCGGTTTTTTTTGAGCGATCAGGACTTTTGCTTTTTGTGAATATCTGCCAGGGTCACCGCCTATATGTATTAGCAGAACACTTTTTTCAAGAAATGTAAAGTGTTCAGCTTCCTTTATTACTGATCTGATTTTTTGGTCGTCAATATTTCCGTAAACTGCTTTTACAGGTTTGATGGTTTTGATCTTGTCAAGTACCTCAATATTTCCGATATCCCCGGCATGCCATACCTGGTCACTTTCTGTAATGATTTCTTCGACGCGGGGATGCAGAAAACCATGTGTATCTGATAATATACAAACTTGTTTCAAAACCTACTTTGTTTGAAATTTATGTGAAAAACCTACGCCAAAAAGTTCCTTAAACTGGGTTCTGGGGCCTGTATTACCATCTTTGTCCGTAATCATAATATCGTGATCATAAATCAGGGAGGTTGAGATATTGGCAGACAAATAGTCATTAATCTTCATATTGATCATAACATCCCATTGAATATCTATGTTTTGGGGATGTTCAAGATAATTGGTGAAGAGTTGCAGATTATTTGTAAAACTTACATTTGTCATAATTTCTTTGATGAATTCGAATTTAATTGATCCGCCAAATTTGAGCCTGGTTTTTTTGCCTTTGTCAACACCAAAAGCGCCAATTTCTGATAAATTATCATCATTTACAATGATCAACCTTCCTGATGCGGGAGATATAAAGAGGCCGAAATGATCACCGGGTTTGTATTGCATACCTAATGCACCCATTATGTAACCCGGCGCCAGAAAGTTAGATATTATGACGGAATCATTCGGGTAATCATATCCTTCAGCAAACTGGGATTGAAATGTAAGGGATGCCGAGTAGTACCATTTCTTCGAAGCTTTTAATCCATATACCGATGAAAGGTACATCTTATCATTTGTTTTTCGCACATCTTCTTCTCCCTGTTTCATTAATCCATAGGCCAGCTCAATTTTGTTTTCCCATATGGATTTACCTTTTTTATAATTTGCAAAAAGATTGATAAATCCATTTCCTGAAACAGAACTCTGACCTCCTGCTGCCCAATTGGTTAATAATATTTGTGAGAAAGTAACGGAGGTTTCTGCGCTATAATTCCAGGGTTTAATGGTATCCTTTTCCCGGGCAAAAGCCAAACTGACTATAATTAATGCAATTCCTGTAAATATTTTTTTCATCATTGATATTGTTTGGATTACTTATGATTTAATAAACGATAACAAATTTTACCGGGTATTGTTTTGTTAATTATTCAAGTGCTTTTTACCAGCATAAAATTAATATATAACATTACTTTTGTAAATTTATCAAACTTATGCTTTGTCTTAAATAAAAAGCATGTAAATTATACTTAACAAATCAAATGGTATGGAAATTCTTTATATTGTAGCAGGTTTCGCATTGGGTGCTCTTGTTACCTGGTTGGGAACCCGGGTTGTAATCCTGAAAAAATCGGGCGTAGAACTTGCAGATAGGAAAATTCTGGAAGAAAAAATCAAAAACCTGGAGGAAGAATACCGCAAAAACAGCGAGATCATTCACTCAAAAGATGAAAAAATTTTTACATTAAACTCAAATCTATCGGCCAAGGAAGCAGATTTTAAAAACCTCGAACAAAAGATCAGCGAACAAAAACAAGAACTCGAAAAACTTCAGGAAAAGTTCAGGGTAGAGTTTAAAAATCTGGCCAACGAAATCCTTGATGAAAAAACAAAGAAGTTTACGCTTTCTAACAAAGAAAATATTGACCAGATATTAAAACCTTTGAACGAAAAGATCAGGGATTTTGAAAAGAAAGTAGAAGAAACATATGAAAAAGGACTTAAAGATCAAACCGATCTGAAGACGGAATTGAGACGCCTGCACGAGCTTAGCCTCAAACTGGATGAAGATGCAAAAAATCTTACTAACGCCTTGCGCTCCGACACTAAAAAACAGGGTAACTGGGGTGAAATAGTACTTGACAGGGTACTTGAAAGATCAGGTCTGGTTAAGGGGCAGGAGTATTATACACAGTCATCAACCCGCAATGAGGATGGGGAATTAATCCGGCCTGATGTTGTTGTCAATCTGCCTGAGGAAAAACATATCATCATTGATTCCAAAGTTTCTCTGATTGCATACGAATCATATTTCAATACGGATGATCCTGATAAAAAGGAGAAATTTTTGAAATATCATCTTGATTCAATCAAAACACATGTTAAAAGCCTGAGCGAAAAAAGTTACCAGCATGCCCTGAATGTTGATACGCCGGATTTTGTTTTGCTTTTTATGCCAATTGAATCCGCATTCAGCCTTGCTATACAGGCAGAACCCGACCTGTTTAATTTTGCCTGGGAAAGAAAAATTGTGATTGTAAGCCCCACCACTTTGCTGGCAACTTTGAAAACAGTTGCCTCCATCTGGAAACATGAAAAACAAACCCAGAACGCCATTGAAATTGCCAGGCAGGGTGGGGCATTGTACGATAAATTCGTACTTTTTATTCAGGATCTTGAGCGCATGGGAAACCAGCTAAACACGCTTCAAAAAACTTATGATGATGCCTACAAAAAACTATCAACTGGAAGAGGTAACCTGGTTCGCAGTGCGGAAAACTTACGAAAACTTGGTGCCAAAGCTTCCAAAAAATTACCCAAACCTTTGTTTGAAGATGATCAGAATGTATAATGAAAAGAAGTCTTAAATACCTTGTACTACTGGCTTTGTTTGTATCATGCAGTACCAGCAGCAAAATCAGCATGAAAAATATTGCTTACCTGTATGAAAGATATACCGGAGAAATGCTTAAGTCAAGACTTTATAATAAAGACAGCAGTCGTTTTGTTTGTTTCTATGAGTTTTCAACTGACAGCCTGCTTCAGCTTCTTGATGATAATGAGGACGAAGCCCGTATGCATTATAAACTTTTGAAATCTTATGATTCGAAAAAGATTGTTGATTCCGCATCCTTTTTGATGGATAATTTGGATGTCTTGCTTGTTAGCGGAAGTTTTGAATTTGATTTGCGGGATACGGGAGATTTCGTTTTCAGTCTTGGAATTACGGAAGAAAACAGTGGATTCGAGATCAATAATTATAATCTCCTGGATAACAAATCGGATTATTCATCAATAAATTTTCTTTTAAAAAATGATAAAAACCAAGTTCTTTTTGAAAACCGGATAAGGAAAGATCAGAAGATAAAAGTTGCTTACAACGATGAAAGCACTAGCTATTTGGTTACCTATTATTATAACCGGGAATTCCCGGTGGCTGATCCTCCCTTTTCGATCAAAAAACATGAAGCCTTTAATTACTTGCCCGACAGTATTTTTAAAATTAGCCTTGAAAATGGTATTAGTAGTGCGTTAATGTTGGAAAAACAGGGATTCTATCATTTCCTGGCTGATACGGAATACCGAAATGGTTTAACTGTTTTTAATTTTTATGATGGATTTCCCGAGATCACTACCGCTTCCCAAATGCTTTATCCTTTGCGCTATATCACCACACGCGAGGAATATCATGAAATGTATCTGAGTAAGAATAAAAAGGTGGCTGTTGAAGCATTTTGGCTGAAAGTAACCGGTAATATCGTGCGGGCGCAAAATGCCATCAAACATTATTATAAAAGAGTGGTGCAGGCAAACCGTTTATTCAGTTCCTATATTGAGGGATGGAAAACCGACAGGGGAATGATCTATATTGTTTTTGGGCAACCGGCTTCGGTATACCGTGAGGAAAACTTCGAATCCTGGGTTTACGGGGAAGAAGGATCCCCTGTTTCACTTGTATTAAATTTCGTTAAGGTAAATAACCCTTTTTCACAAAATGACTACCGTTTGATTCGCTCAACAAATTATAAAGAAAACTGGTACTTTGCCGTTGACAACTGGAGAAGATAATTATGAGAAAAAAAGAATATGTGATTTACGGTTTGCATCCCTTTTTCGAAGCAATAAAAGCCGGAAAAGAAATTGACAAAGTTTTAATACAAAAGGGACTAAACAAAGAAAATCTGGGGAAGATAACTTCAGTGCTGAAAGAAACTTCCATTCCTTATCAGTTTGTGCCTGTTCAGAAACTTAACCGTGTGACGAACAAAAATCACCAGGGTGTAATTGCTTTTGTTTCGCCGGTTACTTATCAGAATCTGGAAAACATTATTCCTGGCTTATATGAAGAAGGAAAAACCCCGCTAATATTAATACTTGATGGGATTACGGATGTCAGGAACATGGGTGCAATTGCCCGCTCAGCAGAATGTTTTGGGGTGCATGCCATCGTAATACCTGCCAGGGGATCAGCTCAGATCAATGAAGTTGCCATTAAAACATCAGCAGGAGCCTTGCTCAGGATCCCGCTGGTTAGGAGCAGTGATCTTGTAAAAACCATTCATTTCTTAAAAAACAGCGGTATACAGCTATCTGCCGCTTCCGAAAAATCAGAAAGTGCATTTTACAAAACAGATTTTTCAAAACCAACAGTTTTAATTCTGGGATCGGAAGAAAGCGGCGTTCAGGAAAAGTTTCAAAAATTGGCAGATCATATTTTGCAAATTCCTATGACAGGAAAAATTAGTTCGCTGAATGTATCAGTAGCTGCTGGTATTATTTTGCAGGAAATTTTCAGGAGCAGGAACCCCTTCTAATTTTTGCAGGATGTTTCACTTTCCGGGTCTTTGAATAAGTGGATCAGACCTGCAATATTTTTTGCATGTCCAAGAATGAAAACTATATCATTTTCTTTGATCTTCATTTCCGGGTCAATATTTGAATATACTATACCATCCCGGCTGATTGCCAGTAATGTAACCTTGTATTCCCGATTCAGGTTCAGCGAAGCAATTAATTGCCCGATTGAAGGAGCATTGTGGCAAACGTGTATGCTATGAATATCAATATTGGGAACATTAACCTGAAGATTGGAATAGGCGCCATCACTGATTGATAATTTTCTGAACATCTGGTATCCATCCGCCCTCACTTCAGCGACTAATTTCTCGATTTTATCTCTGGGAATAAGATATTTGGCAAGCACCCGGGTGAATATTTCAACCGAAGTCTCAAACTCCTCCGGGATAACTTCATCTGCACCCAATTCGAAAAGTTTCTTTATATCCTGAATAAATCTTGTTCTGATTATTATATGAATATTTGGATTGAGTCTTCGGCCAATGGCTGTGATTCTTCTGGCATCAGCCGGGCTGGGAATCGTCACAACCAGGATCAGCGCATTATGAATATGAGCATGTTCGAGGATTTCCCGTTGAGTAGCATCTCCGTAGTAAATGGTTTTTCCTTTGTCTTGCTCGGTTTTAACGGTTTCGGGATTCATTTCTATGATAACATGTGGAATATTGGCAAACTTGGCCGCCCTGGCAACATTTTTTCCGTTAATTCCATATCCGATAATAATGAGGTGATCTTTCTTTTCTTCCAATTCAACTTCGGGAATGTTCTGTAAGCCACATTTTAGTTTTCCGGGAATCGGCAGTTTTAATACCGTGTCGGCAAAGCGGGGAGCAAGGTTGATGATAAAAGGTGTAACTGCAATGGTAATAACTGTTACCGAGAGAAAAAGCTGATAGCTGTCTTGTGAAAACAATTGGTTGTCAATACCAATTTTTGAAAGAATAAAGGAAAACTCACCAATCTGACTGAGGGTTAATCCGAGCATTACAGTTGTTCTGAAGGGGTATCCCATTATAAATGCAACAAATCCCGAAATGAATGTTTTGGCAGAAATCACACCGAGTGTGACAACTAAAACGAGAACGGGATTTTCGATCAGGTAATTCAGATCAAACAGCATACCAACGGATACGAAAAAGAAGCTGGTAAACACATCCCTGAAAGGTATTATATTTCCGAATGCCTGTTCGCTGTATTGGGATTCGCTGATGATCAAACCACCGATAAACGCACCCAGGGCAAGCGATAAACCGAAAATCGAAGTCAACCAGGCAACTGCAAATCCAAGTACGATAATGGTTAAAAGAAAAAGTTCGCGGCTCTGTGTTTTGGCAATATGAAAAAGCAAACGGGGAACAACCCATTTCGATAAGATGATCATAAATAATACAACTCCAATCAACTTCAGTACAAGATAAATCACCTCTTTGCCTATTGAACTTTCGCTGTTGCCGGCAAGCATGGGAGTGATCAAAATCATGGGAACGATGATAATATCCTGGAAAATAAGAATTCCAAGCGCAATTTTTCCATGCAGGGTCATAACTTCCCCCTTTTCCTGAAGGATTTTCAAAACAAGCGCAGTACTACTCAGGGATACGAGAAAGCCAATAAAAATGGCCTCATTCAGCGACAGATCAAACTGCCAGACGATAAACATTGCAAGCAGACCTGTTAGCAACACCTGCAGAGAGCCCCCAATGAGAACGATATTTTTTATTTCGATGAGTTTCTTCTGTGAAAATTCAATACCGATAGTAAATAGCAACAGAATAACACCGATCTCTGAGAGAACCTCTATATCATGGACTTCGGAAATCAACTTAAAACCGCTTGGGCCTACAAGTATACCGGTTAATAAAAAACCAATAATAGCAGGCACTTTGATTCTGTGAAAGATATAAATAACAACAATTGAAAGGGCAAATAGTATAATTACATCTTTAAGCAGTTCGTAGTTCATATTGCTTTTTGAACAAAGGTAATAGTAAATTGTAATTGTTCGAAAAATATTTGGGAATGCATGACTGCAGTATAAACAAAGAATAAAAAAACCCGCAATGTACGGGGCTTGATTTGCTATGCTTTATATCTTGCTTCTTTAATTCTTGCTCTTTTACCACGCAATTTTCTAAGGTAGAAAATACGCGCTCTTCTTACTTTCCCCCTTTTGTTTAGTTTAATCTCTTCAATAAAAGGAGAAGAGACCGGGAAAATACGCTCAACACCAATACCGCTTGAGATTTTTCTGATGGTGAAAGTGCTTGCGGGACCGCTGCCTTTTCTTTGAAGCACCACACCCTGGAAACTTTGTAAACGTTCTTTATTTCCTTCCTTGATCTTATAAGTAACTGTTATGGTATCCCCTGCTTTAAATTCAGGGAATTGTTTGATTTCAACCTGGTTTTCTACGAACTGTATTAATTCATTTTTGCCCATCACACATACAATTTTTAGATGTTTCTCAAAAAGAGGTGCAAATATACATGTTTTATTTTGAATGGGAATAATATAGCAGGAAATAAAATATTTTTCCGGTAACATCTACTTCATCTTGTTTTTTGTTTCTTGATTTTGATTATTACCTAAAGGCAGATTAAAACAGAATGTGCTGCCTTTTTCTCCCTCACTTTTTACCCATATATCACCTTTATTCATTTCAATAAATTCTTTGCAAAGTACCAATCCCAGTCCTGTACCTTTTTCTTTGGCTGTACCTTCTCTTTCGGTTTTCTCTTCCGGCCTGAAAAGTTTTTCCTTTATATTATCCGGTATACCTATGCCTGTATCTTTAACACAAACCTGTATCTTGCCTGTTTTTATTCTTGAAATAATCACAACCTGCCCACCTAAGGGAGTAAATTTGATGGCATTTGATATTAAATTCCTAAGCACAGTTCTGACCTGATCCATATCTGCAAATACCAATATTATATCCTGGTTCAAATTGATCAGATTGATTTTTTTAAGGTTGGCCTGGTTGCTGAACAGGCTGATATTTTCTTCAATCAACATGTTAATATCAAAAACTTCGGGATTATAGGGGATTTTTCCCTCCTGTGCACGTGCCCATGCCAGAAGGTTTTCAAGAAGGTCGAAAGCCCGTTTTGCTGAACTGTAAATATGTCCGGCGATATTTTCCCGTTCTGCCCGTGTCATATCATCACCTTCTTTATTAAGCATTTCGGAAAATCCCACGATAGAATTAAAAGGGCTTCGAAGATCATGAGCAATGATCGAAAAGAAACGATCTTTTGTTTTATTGCTTCTTTTTAGCGCCCTTTCGGAATTTCTAAGTTGCATGGTTCGCTCGTTAATTTGCCGGGCCATACTGTACGCAATTCTTTTTTGCGTAATAAAGGTTACC
>CAZTAW010000100.1:0-11859 GCA_964611705.1 uncultured Bacteroidales bacterium | reverse complement strand
ATGGTGTCTTTTAACAGAGTGTACTGGAAATCAACAGTAGTATTATTTACATCTTTCACAGTTAAGTCAGCAGTGAAATCTTTTTTAAGCTGAATTGTATAGGGTCCGCTTCCTGAGAGCGTATCCGGGGTGTGCCAGTAATATTTGTATGGAGGCGTACCATCATTAGCCTTGACTGAAAAAGTCATTGAAATGCTGTCTCCCGGAAAATAAGTCAAATCACTGATCTCAATGCTGACATCAAAAGTTTTCATTTTTGTATCCTGATCAGATACCTCTTGCTTTTTGCAGGCAACAATAAAAATAATCATACCTGTTATCAGGCATAAAAATATGTAGCGCGTCATTTATTATATCTCATTATATTTACGGTAAAGATATAAATAAACCCGTATACTTGCCAACTGTTTTCTCAGATTATTTTGCATAAAAAAACCTGTTAACCAAAAAGGCTAACAGGTTTTTCTTGCATAAAATCATTGATCAGAGCTTGTTTAAATCATAACAGAATACAGTACCTGATTTCATCAGCGCTCTTGTATCTCTTTTCTTGCCCAAAATATTCATGCTTGTGTTATCAAGTGATGGTATCCAGAAGAGCTTATTGGTGAAAGGATCAACGGTATAACAGGGATTTTCTTTGTTGAATTTCATTGGGATAAACCCTTTTACTTCTCCGTCAATTTTTGAAACCACTGCAAGACCTACGCCTTCTTTTTTCAGCTTTGTCATTACGATTAAATAGTTTTTTGTAGCTTTTGAATTGCTGAACCTCTTTGAAATGGCATTAATATTACCTTCAATTGAAGAGAGGTTAGCAACGCCCAAATTGCTCATTTGGTTCATCTCTTTGTTCAATTCAGCTTTTGCCATATCCATGTTTTGTTCATATTCAGAAACCGATTGATTGTACTCTTTCAGTTTCTGCGGATCCATCTGGTTGGATTGTGAATAAGCATCTCCCATGGCGTGCATCATGTCCCTGTTGAATTGGTCCGCATTTTCAACCATATCGCTAGTTAGTTCAGCACCGGCAACTGTTGCAAGGCTACCTAAAGCTTTGAATGTTGCACCCAGAACTTCACCTGTAATGTTCAGCCAGCCTTGTCCGGGTGCTTTGTAGGTCTTTTCAAAAAGAACATTGCCATCCCAATCGAATTTAATAAGGTCTTGTTTTGAATAAAGAAGGATACCATCTTTGTACATATTCATACCTTTTACTTCCTCTGAGCCTTTCAACTTGATCTTGTCTTTTGTAAATTCTTTTGCGGTCAGGCTGGTCTTGTCAAATTCATAAATGTTGCTTTTTTTGGAATTATAGAAATAAACCTTATTTCCGGCATTAAGCTTAGTAATCCGGTCGTTTTTTCCTGTTTTCAGCTCCTTATCAACAACAAATTCTTTGGAGTCGTACTTATAAATGTTTGCACCCTTTTTGCTTGAAATCAGCAATCCTCCGTTTACCTCTTCAAACTGATAAGGACAGGGAAACAACTTTTCAGCTTTTTCCAATTCGGTGATCCCGCTTATCGGATTTACGATATTGAAAAAATATTTGTCGGCCATATGTGCTTTGGTAACAAACACAATTCCTTCTTTGCAAAAAGCCGACTGAACAAAACCACCTTTAAATTTTATGCCATCACCCCAGAAGGTTTCACCTGTTTCATAATCAACCATGTTCATTTTATTCGGTGAAAAAACATTCTGATTATCTGCGGGAATGATAACGATTCCTTTTTCTTCGAATATCAAATTTGTAACTGGCCCGGATACTTTTGCCGGTTTTTCCCACACTTGTGAACCGTCTGACATGCTGTGGCAGGTCATATAAGGACCACTAAAGACATAAAGGTTTTTGTTATCCTGCGACGGGAAAATCCTTGAATGTTCTACGGTAACAGCTTTAAAAAAACCATCCTGGTCACCGAATTGTGATGGGTATTCAATGTCCCAGGTTACTTTTCCATTTTTATCAAGATGCATTAATCTTTGGTGAACGGCAACAAAAACACCTCCCTTGCCGTCTCCAATCGGGTCACACATCAGTCCTTTTTTCTCTTCGTCTTCCTCAAGTGTTATCATGCCTCCGGCAATTTCTTTGTCCTTGTCGAGGTCCATGTCTTTTTTCCACAGCAAACGTCCCGAATCAAGTCCTATCATCCAGAATTGCTCCCGGTCATTCATTTGTGTGTAAATAAGCAAATTGTTTCCGGCCCTTACAGGGTAAAAAGCCTCTATGTTTTCCATACCAATGTCATTGGCATCACAAAGCACTTTACCGGTGGTGGGATTCATTACATATAATTCCACATCCGATGGCGACCACTCAAAATAGATGTAAGGTGTATTGGGCAGTATTTTGAATTTTCCGTAATTGAAGTTTTTCTTCCACAAGATTTTGCCACTCTCAGCATCAATAGCAACCGTAGTTTTGTCTTCCGTTCCTACAATGAGTGTGCCGTCGGGGGCGAACTCATTCCATGTGATCCGGGCGCCTGTTTTGGCTTCCCATTCTTCATTCATCTGGCTATACATCAGCGCGGGCATCAGTATACCAAGCATAATAATTATAGTTTTCTTCATAATTATAGTTTTTGTTTTTTAATGTTAATGAATAGTTTTATCAGACTGATTTTTTTTGCAAACGCAACCGGCAAAAATAATCAGATAAAATTATTTTGAAACCTTATTTACAAACCTTTTTCTTAAATATTGTTAATTGTATGAGTAGTGGCAGATTGTTTGGTAGTTTCCTGTCAAACCGCTTCGCAGTTTGAGCGGGTCACAAACCTTGATATTTAGTTAAACATATAAACCCATCGTCTTTGAAGATGGTCATGTAAATTTGACTATGTCGTTGATTTGCTACCTTTGTTTATATGGGCAAATACCGCAAATTAACGCATGTTGTTTATAAGTGTGATTACCACATAGTATTCACACCAAAATATAGATTTCGCATATTGACAGGACACGTTTCAACTATGCTGGAGCAAGACATACGAACCATCTGTGAGTGGAAGGATGTGGTTGTGGATGAACTGAATATCCAATCTGACCACGTGCTGGTTGTTTACTTCTTCTATTCAAATCTTTTTCGGAGTTCTTTTTTATGCTGCCGCACAACAATGGATACCAGTATATTTTTGGAGCAAGGCTAAAAAATGAAACAGATCATAGAAATTAGGCTACTTCGGTATGTTCTGCCCAAATCTCACAAATGAAAACAAAAGTCCCGGAAACATAACGGCAATGGTCGTTTTTGTTTTCATAGGTTTGGTTTGTCATAAAAAAAAGGGATCTTGGCCGGGATCCCTTTTGTTACCGAAATGTAAGATTTTAGGCTGCTTCTGCGAATCCTGCCTGAATTTTGATCCAACCAAAAACAACAAGGAAAAGTGAGATGATTGAGAGAATACCGGTTACCCAGCTACCAAAAGGAATAGGTAGTAACATAAATAGTACTCCTACCAAAATCAAAATCAGAGAGATAATAATGTAACTAACACCAGATTTTCCTTTCTCTCCTGCACTTTCGGTGCCTCTCATGCGGATAAATCCAAAAAGTTCGAGCAGGTACGCAATAATGTAAAAAATCGAAGCAATAATAGCTCCAACCGCAGGGATCAGGTCAATGATTAAACCCAGAATGTTTATGGCAACGCCGATAAAAATGAGCGTAATACCAGCTTTTCCTGCATCATCCAAATGGGTTTTGAGCTTCGACAGACCCATAATGAAAATTATGAAGCCAATGATTGCTGTGATACCGGATAAAATACCACCACTAATTCCATTAAACGTTGCCAGCAGATTACCTGCCAGAATCATCGTGATTGCTGTTATCGCATCTTTTTTCATGATAAAATTGGTTTTAGTTAATAATGTTTTTAATTCGCTTGCAAAGTAAAAATGTTTTTTGACATATACAAAAATTTTGGTTGTGAATATTTTTAACAGAATGCTTTATTATTGCCAGTATTCACTGATTAATAATAATATAGGAGGTTCTTTATTGTGTTTGTTTTGTTTGAGATTTCTGTATGATTTTTTCAAAAAAAAGTATGTTTACGCTTTTGATGAAAATATTTACTTTTGCATTATGAAACAGAAAAAAATATTATTGATAGCCGGTATTGCTTTAACATTGTTTTTTTCATCATGTATGCAATACAATCTTGATCGCCCGGAAGTAAAAGTTGATACGGATAAATTGGCCGCAGAATTAACAGAAATACTTGAAACAGATCAGTATTACAGGAATTTACTTGATACACTGGAAATGAAATACCCCAATGAATCGGATACCGTACAAAATACTTTTCAGTTGATGCACGAGACAGATTCAATAAACCTGCTCAAGATAGAGCATATATTAAACAATTACGGATGGCCCGGAAAAGACATGGTAGGCTCTCCGGCAGATAATGCAGCTTATCTGGTGTTGATGCATTGCGGAAATCCGGAGGTTATGAAGAAGTACCTGCCCCTGATCAAGAAAGCTGTTAAAGATAACAAGCTGTTGCCCAAAAGCAAACAGATGTACATTGACCACATGCAAATGTTAAGGGATAACAGAGAATAGCTGTTGGCTTCCGGTTCTTAGTTTGGAGTTTGGACAAACACCAAACACTAAACACTAAACACTAAACAAACCCCCTATCTTTGCGAAGTGAGGTAAGAGAGTTTAGCCTCCATTATCTTCAGGTCCTGCTTGGCTTTATCAATCTTTTTATTGAATTCCATTTTAAGCAGATCGGCTTTTTTTGAATCTGCCAGAAATCCAACATTGTTTTCCCAAAGCTGAATATCTTCCTTTAGTTTATTAATGCGATTTGTCAGGAAGTTTCTTTCCCTGCTAAGGTTCCGTTTTGCATTGGGTTCTTCTTTAATAGCCTCAACCCTGGTTTTGTAGGTTAATGTGCTGATCTCAACGGCGCTGATCTTTAAACTCTCGAGTTGTCTGTCAATCACTTCCCTGAATTCCTTTTGGATTTTGTCTTTTTCCTTAATCGGCACATGCCCAATATCCATCCATTCTCTCTGGAAATCTTTAATAACCTTGAGATTGGCGTTTTTATCTTCACCAAACTTATATTCGTTTACTTTATTGATCAGCTCTTTTTTCTTTTCAAGATTATCTGCCTCATGCTCATGGATGTTGGAAAAGTACTCTGATTTTCTGTTAAAGAAATGATCATTGGCAGCACGGAAACGTTTCCATACCTTATCGGAATATTTCCTGGGAGCCGGACCGATTTTTTTCCATTCTTTTTGCAGGTTGATCAGGTCATTGGTTGTTTTTTTCCAGTCTGTGCTGCCCTGAAGGGCTTCTGCCTGGATACAGAGATCTAGCTTTAGATTATAGTTTTCCTGCTGCTGCTCTTTCACTTTATTAAAGTATTCGCGCCTGTTTTCGAAAAAGGTATTCAAGCTGGATTTGAAACGGTTCCAGATGTCATCGTTCTTGGCTTTGGGTGCGGGGCCGATGGTTCTCCAAACCCTGAACAATTCGTTGATCTGGTTGGTGTTTTCCTGCCAGTCTTTCATATTATGATTGCGTCGGGTCAGAACTTCTTCGGCTTTTTCACATAGGGACTGTTTATCTTCATAATTATTATTCTGTTGCTCGCTAATTCTGGAATAGTGTTCACGGCGTCGTTGGTTGATCTTGTCGGTAGCCAGCTTAAAACGATCCCATATCTCATCTTTCTTATCAGCAGGAACGGGTCCGATGTTTTTCCATTCGTCATGCAGTTTTTGTAATTCTTTAAATGATTTAATGATGGAGGTTTCAAGCAGGAGTTCCTCCGCTTTTTCGCATAATTTTATTTTCGATTCCAGGTTCTTTTTCAGGTCAAGGTCACGAAGCTCTTTATTTATTTTGACTTTATCAAAGAATTTTTCAACCAGGAAATGATAGCTTTGCCAGAGGTTATTTACTTCGCTTCCGGGTACCATACCTGTTTCTTTCCACCTGTCCTGTAATGTCTTGAATTCATCATAGGTTTTCTTGAGTGTTTCTTCGGAATTGATAAGCTCTTTGAGTTCCTCAAGAATCTGCAATTTGACGTCAAGATTTTTTTGCTTGGTTTTTTCAAGCTCCTTTGTAAAGGCTACTTTATTTTGCTTGTAAACACTAAAGGCGAGGTTGAATCTTTCTTCGACCTGGTCGGTTTCTTCTTTTTGTTCATTACCATCATCCGATATGGATTTTTCAAGATCACTTTGCTGTTGTTCCTTTGTTGCTTTAAGGTAGGCAACTTTGATCAGGGCTACTTTGGTTTTTATTTTACTAATATCTGTTTCTCTAACGGTTTTTTCCAGAAGGGATACAAGCTCTTCACGTGAAAGGTTTTCAAGGCCGCCTTCAAGTTCTTCATCTTGATCTTCTTCATCTTCCTCACCGTTTTGTTCTTCATCCGGTTCTTCGTCCTTTGCTGATTTTTCTTCGGAAGCAACATTCTTTGATTGGGACCCGGTTTCGCCGGCGGGTTTTATTGCTGCTGGCTCTTCCTTGCTTTCTTTTACATCCGTGCCTTCTTGTTCTGTATTTTCTTCCACTTTTTCTTTTTCCTGTTCCGTAATTTGTGTTGAATGATCCTGATTTTTTTCAGGTTGTGTAGTTTGTTCTTTTGCCATGATCTGAATTATTTTTTGTTAGAATTCTCCTCAGCAGCGGTATGCACCCTAATGCTGATTTTGATTAAGTTGAACTTTTAATATTTATTCGTTTTGTTTAAGTTAATCATTAAATGATTTTTAAATGCTTTAAAAACAACTATTACAAAGTACTGTAGTTTTTCAAAGGACTGCAAAATTAGTAATATTTTAAAGAGGATGAAATTTTTTTGGATTTATGAGATTTCTGTACAGCTTTACTTATTTTTAGCCATACTGCTTTTAAATCAACTAATTATGGATTCGAATATTTATTAATCAAAAATAGATTCGTTAAAAATAATATATCCAAAGTTAAAAAGGAAGGAAAAGCGGTTGTGTGTTCGGTCAAAATAGCTGAAGTTAAGGCTAATGGGTCCAATTGGGGTGTGATATACAAAGGCCGCCGAACCCACATATGATCTGTCTGATAATTTCTTTCCATAGAATGCTTTGTGTGTATCTAAGTCGTGTTTTATATGTCGGTACGGTTGCATGGCGAAAGCGGATAATCTCAGATCGAAATTTTTTACAATGGGTATGATATTGATCAAACCTGCTGCCGCATAATTATGTGCTCGATAATTGGGCAGAAATAGTGTTTTGCTGACCGGAATCGGCTGAAATGCCGGGGCAGAAAGTATAGAGGCTGTATAATTGTTGAAAAGCTTTTGTGTTGAGAGATATATCTCGCTGTAAAAACCGAATTGAATCCATCTGAAGGATTTGTAATAATTTTCCCAGCATAACTTAAAGCTGATATAGTCGTGAATTTTTTCATATTCTTCTTTTTTAGTTGATGTAGAGCCGGGGATATTTTTTTCCTTGCCATTTGTAAATCTGAACAAAAGCGAAAAACGAGCACCTGATGTTGCGTACTGTTTTTTGTTCAGTGAGTTTAACTCATATTTTATGTGAGGCGTAATCACGTCAAAATTGGTTTTATCTGCTGTATCCAGTCTGCTGAAATTATTAATCTGATAATATTCGTTGGTTATTCGCCCGGCACTGAATCCCAAAACCAGTCTCCCTTTATTGGTAGAAGGGAAGCCCAGTGATATGGAACTGTAGTTTTCATTCCTGACCAGAAAGGATGGTTCTTTGTCTTCAAAAAAGTAGGTGGAGTTTTTAAAATAGTCATAATGGTTGTAAGTCACATCAATATCAAGGTAAAAAGGTGTTAAGGCTGCAAAATCAAATCTTCCGTTCAGTTTGAAAGAGCTGTAGAAACGACCAAAATAAGCATTGGCGAGCAGTGAAGTGGAGTTTTTACCCAGAAAGTTGTATTGTAGACCAATGAATGCCTCATTTACTGCGGCTGAGGAAATGTTTCCGCCAAACCTGGCAACAAAAGGCTCTGCTCTTGTAACATCCAGGTAAAGATCATAAAAATGACTTTGGTTGTTATACCTGAGCCTGGGATACATAAACTCAACCTGATTATCTGCCACAAGCTTAAAATACTCTTTCTTCATTTGTTCTACGGGAATGTAATCTTTTCTATGCATCAAAATGCGGTTGAAGTATACTTTTTGATTGTTATTCAGGCCATTGATATAAACAGAATCAATAACCAGCGGTGGTTCCTTTTCGGTGAAATCCTTCCTTTTGCTATCAACTTCTGTTTTATTAACTCTCCGGTAAATCAGCTTTTTAATCTCAGGCATCTCTCTGATTGTATTAGCGTATCCGCTATCAATAAATGTTTTTGATTTTGAGAAATCAATAACGTTTACAGGGGGAAGCTCATGTTCAATTAAAACACCTTTCCTGTCCCGCAGGGAATAATCGGTTTTTTCCATCAGCATATTTTGTAATTGCGATACGATATCATCCTGTAGCGGGGCATCAAAATTTCCGGCTGCTTTACTTCCGATGATCACATCCGGATTAAAATCTTCAATTACTACATCTACCGGGAAATTATTATACATGCCACCATCGAAAAGTAGCTTGCCATCAACTTTTATGGGTTTGAAATAAAAAGGATATGTCATTGAAGCCCGTACTGCTTCGCTCAAATCTCCTGATCTAAAGACGACTAATTTGTTGGAATCAATATCGGCAGCCACACAACGAAATGGGACAAAGAGACTGTTGAAATTATAGTTAGCAACTGCGGCCGGGGCAGCAAGATATTCCATGAACTCGAAATCCATTTGATAAGGAGAAACGATATTGGTGGGCAGTTTTGAAACGAACTTCTTTTTAATATCAAATGGGATGTTGACCATAGTTGCATCTTTTTCCCGGTTTTTGAAATAATAAATGTATTTCTTATCAATTTCGCCAGAGGCCCATTCCCTGATCTCTTCCGAAGTCATCAGCTCTTCCATTTCATCAGGTGTAAAACCGCTTGCATACATAGCTCCAATGATTGCTCCCATTGAAGTTCCTGTGATGTAGTCAATCGGGATGTTGTTTTCTTCAAGCGCTCTGATCACACCAACGTGGGAAACTCCCTTCGAGCCTCCTCCGCTTAAAACAAGTGCTACTTTCTGGGCATGCAATACTTGCGACAATACAAGGAATAATAAAGTAATAAAAATTGATGTGGTTGTTTTTTTCATAGGTTTATGGCCCTTAGCATTATATACCTATTGTTAACAAATTTTTTACGGGACATAAAAAAATCCTGCATTAAGATAACGCAGGATTTGCTTTTTATTTCAATAAAAATTACTGCATTGCCTGATCCAGATCTTGAATAATGTCATCCACATCCTCAATACCCACTGATAATCTGACCAGCCCATCCGTAATGCCGGCTTTTTCTTTGTTTTCCTTTGAAATTTTTGAGTGCGTCATAGAAGCCGGATGTTGAATGAGGGTTTCAATACCTCCGAGAGAAACAGCCAGCAAGGCAAGCTTAACATGATCCATCATCTTTTTTCCTGCCTCAAAACCGCCTTTGAGCCCAAAGCTAAGCATAGCTCCCGGCCCGCTCATTTGTTTCAAAGCCAGTTTGTGCTGCGGATGTGATTTTAAACCCGGGTATTTAATCCATTCAATTTTGGGATGTTTTTCAAGAAATTCAGCAATTTTGATGGCATTTTCTTGTGCCCTGTCAATTCGTATTCCCAGGGTTTTTAATCCGCGTCTTGTCATAAATGCCTGATGGGGATCCATATTACAGCCCACATTAGCCATTACGTACCTGAGCTTGTCATACATTTCTTTTTCTTTGGTAACCAGCATACCTGCTACAATATCGGCATGACCATTGATGAATTTGGTCATGGAATGCAAAACAATATCTGCTCCCAAATCCAGCGGTTTCTGTAGGTAAGGGCTACAGAAAGTATTGTCAACACAAAGCGGAATTCCCGCATTGTGAGCTATTTTGGCTGTTTCTTCAATGTCAGTAATAGACATTGTAGGATTGGCCGGTGTTTCAATGTATATCAGTTTGGTGTTTGGTTTAATTTCTTTTTTGATGTTTTCTGTATCAGTGGTATCAATATATGTTGACTTCACATTGAATTTCGGATACAGGGTTTCCATAATACCCCTTGATGGCCCGTATACAGCGTTTGTACTGATGATATGATCTCCCCCACCAAGTAAGGCAAGGTAAACCGTGTTGATTGCCCCCATACCTGAAGATGTTGCAATACCATCGTATCCGTTTTCGAGCGCTGCAACCGCTTGTTCAAGTTCTTTAATGGTCGGGTTTCCAATACGTGTGTATATGTACCCGTCCGATTCCCCTAAAAAACATTTTGCGCCATGCTCTGCATTTTCAAACTGGAAAGTTGAAGTTTGGTAAATGGGTGTAACTGCACTACCCATAGCATCTTCAATTGCTCCTGCGTGAATTAACTTCGAATTAAATCCTGCTTTCTTTATTTCCATGATATTTTATTTATGATTTTAAATAATTGCTACAAAGGTAACATTAACTTAATTTTTTCCCATATTGAATGCAATGCAACATTTAGTTTCCTGTTATTCTCTTGCATATTGTTTTTCTGTATGTACTCTGTCAGTGTTAAGCGTTGAACCATCGAATTAACAAAAGTCTTATCAAAGGGTAATTTCCCGATTAATTCAATGTTTTTGGTTTTGCATAAGGCTTCAATTTCACCCGTTAGCTCAGGATTGATATCTGCTTTATTGATCAATATTGCTGTTTTGATAGAGAAGTTTTCCGCCAGATTCAGTGTTCTTTTTAAATCATGAACACCTGATTTAGTTGGTTCGGTCACGATCAGTGCCATATCAGCGCCTGTAATGGAGGCAATAACAGGGCAGCCAATTCCGGGTGGCCCGTCAATGATGATAAGATTGATATCTTTTTCTCTGGAGATTTCAACAGCTTGCTGCCTGAGTTCGGTAACAAGCTTACCTGAATTATCTTCTCCTATACCCAATTTTGCATGTACCATAGGGCCGTATCTTGTATCGGCTGTGAACCATTTGCTTTTAAATGATTGTGTAAGTTTGATCGCGTTTTCCGGACAAACGCGCATGCATAGCCCACAACCTTCGCATGCCGTTTCTGATATATGGATTTTATTGTTCCGGATACTTATTGCATTAAAGCGGCAATATTGGATGCATGTTTCGCAAAGTGTGCATTTTTCATGATCCGGAACGGCTAATTTTCCACCACCAAACTGATGTTTGCTGTTGTTGTTGGGTTTTAGAATTATATGCAAATTGGCTGCATCCACATCGCAGTCTGTGATAACTGAATTATTTGCTATGGATGTTAAGGCGGCCGCAATCGTTGTTTTACCCGTACCACCCTTTCCACTGATAACAACAAGTTGTTTAGGCATCTTTTTTCAAAATTTTTTGCAACATATGATTCGCCTTATATATCAGTAAATCATCAGTTTCTATAAATGAGATTCCCCGGGCATAAGTTTTAGCATATTCGGTTTTAAAAGGAATTTCCATTAGAATTTCAACATTCTTATCAGAAATAACCCGGTATATATCTTCATTACCCAAACCTGATTTATTGATGACGACGCCATAGGGTTTATTGACTTGCTCAACGGTTTCCATCATAAGCTTGAGGTCACTGGCACCAAAAGGAGTTGGTTCTGCAACTATAATAATGAAATCAACATCTTTGATGGTTTCTATTACAGGGCATGATGTTCCCGGCGGGGCATCTATTAATACGAGATCATTTGTATTGTTGTTGTTATTAAGTACTTCCTTAATTACCGGAACAGCCATATG
>CAZTAW010000099.1:0-12040 GCA_964611705.1 uncultured Bacteroidales bacterium | reverse complement strand
CTAAAGATAATGGGTTTTAAATTAATAGAAATCAAACCAATGAAATTTGATGCATACTATGTTAGCATATTGAGTGAAAAGTATAAAAAAAACCAAATAAGTTTTGTGAAAGGCATGTTTTTTGGATGGCGTTCAAACATAAAAGCTTTACAAAACGGCGAATTCTCAAGTTTGATTTATATTTTTAAAAAGAAGCAAAAAATAAACTACCCCGCCGCAGAGCAGCGGAGTATTAAATGGAATATTGAAAAACGCCCCAAGGGGGCGGGGAATTAACCCTCGTCCGCCTCAGGCGGATTAAAGTACTTTAGGAACTTTTACAATAAAGTGGAAAAACGAAAAAAACCATTTGAAGGCATTCGAAAGCTTGCCGATAAGAAAATGCTCTTAGTATTAATTATTAAAAATTTCCGGAAATGTTCAAAAATTATTGGGGAAATTTATTTTTTGCCCTGCTTTTTTTATTGATCGCGATTTTTCTCGGTAATTATTTCAGATATAAAAACAGCTTATCTGAAAACATGGCTTCGCATGTGCAGGATGAAATTATAAAAAAGGAAACATTTGCGGTAGAGATTCTCGATGAATTTCTGAACATTATAGTAGAATCGAGTAATTCGCTTCAAAATAATGATGATTTTATTGGTTTGTTTGATAAGTACGGAATAGAAATTCTGGCTTATAAAAATGATACGTTGTTTTTTTGGTCAGACAATGAAGTACCGTTTAATAAAGAAAATATAACCAAAGCACGAAAAATAATACGATTAAAAAATGGATATTATTACTTGATAAATAAGCAAATAGCTGCTTTTGAGGCCTTCGCGCTCATTCTTGTAAAGTACGATTATCCATACCAGAATAATTATCTGAAAAATGAGTTTCACAATAGTTTTCGTTTACCCGGTGATATTAAGGTCTCATTTGAAGAACGACAATATAATGTGCGTAATAACAAAGGAGAATTCCTTTTTTCACTATACTCGGATCAACAAAACAGGGTGCTGAAAAATTCACATAGCAAGTTGATTTTTTTAATATACCTTCTTGCGTTTTTGCTGATAATCAATTTTCTGTATCGTTTGTACAGAAAGTATTCAAACGTCTTTAAAAATGAGTTGATTATAAACCTGGTATTTGCCGTTGATCTTATAATATTGCGCATTATCATTTACTATTTCCAAATTCCTGCAATCCTTTATAATACATCGCTATTCAGTCCTGGGTATCTTGCCTCATCTGTTATCTTTCCTTCACTGGGGGATGCTTTTGTTAACATTATTATCCTGCTGATCATCGTTTATATTCTATTTCGATCGGTTGATTTGAGCAATAAAAAGAAAATACCGAAATGGCTTTCTTACCCATTATTTACTTTTCTTATTCTTGTTCAGTTTGCTTTTGTTTTTCTCCTTGAGAAAATTATTAGTAACATTATTATTAATTCAGGTATTGATTTTGCACTTACGAACGTATTCGACATTGATTTGGTAACAATCCTTGCACTACTTCTTATAACAACAGTATTTCTCATTTACTTTCTGCTTACGGTAAAACTGGCTGAATATTCATCCGGTATTAAAACCACATTTAAACTCATGGTGATTGGTTGTATAGTTATTGTAGCGATCGTACTCTACCTTTTTTGTGATTACTTCACAGATTGGGTCTCTTTGGTTTTATTTTCTGTTTATCTGATCGGCTTGTATTATTTATTCTCACGTAAAACCAAGGTTTTTACATTTGGAAGCATTACCTTTTTTCTGATTTTGTTTTCCTTCATCGCAACTTATTTGATATTTGTCAATAACCAAAGCAAGAATCATAAGCAACTTGAGATATTTGTTGAAAAATTGTCTTCTGATACAGACCCTATATTTGAGTATAATTATCATGAAGCGACTCAAAAAATAAAAACAGATAGTACGATTCGCCAATTAGTAGAACAGGACTTTATCTCTGAAACAGACGAGAATCTAATTTCTGATATAGCCAATGGATATTTTGCAAAAGATTACTGGAATAATTTTGATATTTATGTCACAGCTTGTGCAGAAAACAAGGTCTTAAATATTCAGCCCGAAGATTATTTGGTTGATTGTTATGAATATTTTGATGCTCTCATTGCTGAAATAGGTGATTCAACCAACATGAATAATCTCTATAATCTTGAAGTGAATTCCATCAACAAAAACTTCCTGGGAATTATTGAATATGGTTCCTCTGTAAATCGTCAAAATCTGAAAATATTTATTGAGTTTTTATCCAAATTTGTACCGCAAGGTTTGGGTTATCCGGAACTGCTTATAGGAAATGAATCAGATATCAATGAATATCTGCAAACTTATTCATTTGCAAAATATTCAGACGAAAAAATGGTTTATAAATTTGGAAATTATTTATACTCGGTTAATCTGGCTACCTACAAAACAAATGATAGTATCCCTTCAAATTTCGTAAGAAACAAGTATGACCATTATTTTTACAGAATAAATCCCGGTTTGTCATTAATAGTTAGTGAAAAAACAGCAGGATTTTTTGAGTTCTTCTCTCCTTTTTCATATGTGTTAATACTGTTTGTAATTTACGTTTTGATCTTTTTCGCCATTGCAAATCAATGGTCGGTTTTAAAACCTGATATTATTAATTTTAGAAAACGATTGCAGATTTCGATTATATTAATTGTTTTCATTTCTTTTCTGCTAATAGGATCCTTGTCCGTAATCTATATAATCAACCTTAACAATAATAAAACCGATGCTACATTGCGAGAAAAATCGCATTCGGTTTTGATAGAGCTTGAACATAAACTTGCAGATTATCTGAATCTTACACCGGATGAAAGTGAATATCTTTATGAAATACTGAATAAGTTTTCGCAGGTATTTTTTACAGATATTAATCTGTATGATATCAATGGTTTATTGCTTGCCTCATCACGTTCACAAATCTTTGACTCAGGCCTTAAAAGTTGGCAAATTGACGAGAAAGCGTATCAAAACATAATGCTGGATAAAAAGCTTCTTTTTATTCAAAAGGAAAAAATAGGTAATTATGAATATCTCTCCGCCTATCTCCCTTTCAGAAATAACAATAATGAATTAATTGCAATACTGAATTTGCCCTACTTTGCCAAACAGGATGAATTAAAAGCAGAAATTTCCACTTTTATTACTGCCTTTATCAATGTATACCTGGTCATTTTTGCCATCGCTGTTTTTGTAACGATCATTGTTTCAAGGTATATTACAAAGCCTTTACAGTTGATCAGAGAAAAAATTGGCAGTTTGAAAATTGGCAGGGTCAATGAAAAAATTGATTGGGAACGTAATGATGAAATAGGCGCTCTTGTGCATGAATACAACCGCATGCTTGACGAACTGGCCCGAAGTGCCGAATTGCTTGCCAGATCAGAAAGAGAAAGCGCCTGGAGAGAAATGGCAAAACAGGTTGCACATGAAATAAAAAATCCACTTACCCCGATTAAGCTGAATGTTCAATACCTGAAAAGGACGTGGGACGATAAATCACCTGAATGGGACAGACAATTCAGACGGATTACATCAACACTGATTGAGCAGATTGATATTCTTTCATCTATTGCTTCTGAATTTTCGGATTTTGCTAAAATGCCCGTTTCAAAAAATGAAAAATTTGACCTGATTCCGGTTATAAAAAATTCAGCCAGTCTTTATAAAAGTGTTGATAATATTAAATTCAACCTGACATTTAATAAAAATGAACCTCATGAAATTTTTGCGGATAAGAAACAAATAACCAGGGTTTTTAATAATTTGTTTGAGAATGCTTCCCAGGCTATGAAAGACCAGCAAAAAGCTCTTGTGGATATTTCTCTTAAAATTGTTGAAAATAGCATTATTATCAGAATTAAAGATAATGGGCCGGGTATAGATGAGGAAATTGCTGATAAGATTTTTTCGCCCAATTTTACAACAAAAAGTGGTGGTATGGGGCTTGGACTTGCGCTGGTTAAAAGTATAATCGTAAGTATAGGAGGTGAAATTAGTTATGAATCTAAAAAAGGAAAAGGAACAGAATTCATAATTACTTTACAAAAAGTTGAGTGATTTATTTCTTTAGCATGTTGAACGTCCTTTTTAAAATTCTTACATTTATCGCCTAAAAGCAATAGTCTTGAATCCAATAAAAAAATTAGCCGGTCAAACAGCCGTTTATGGTATTCCAAGCATTGTTGGTCGCGTGCTCAATTATTTACTTGTGCCCATATATACACGAGTTTTTATACCTTCTGAATATGGCATTGTTACCTTAATGTATTCCTTTGTGGCTGTAGCTTTTATAATTCTAACCTATGGTATGGAGACGTCCTTTTTCAGGTATTCCGAACTGCAGAATGACAAAAGAAAAGTTTACAGTAATGCAATGTTGTCAATTATATTGACAACATCAACATTTGTCCTGTTTATTTTTCTTTTCACGGATAATATTGCCGCATGGATAAAATACCCTGATTACACTCATTTTATTGCATGGCTGGGTTTGATCATTTCGCTGGATGTACTCACGGCCATACCCTTTGCCAAGCTCAGGGCTGATAATAAACCGGGCAGATTTGCAATGATTAAGATCATTAATATTTCAGTAAATATCGGACTCAATTTATTTTTTATTTTGCTTTGTCCTTACATTTACACAAGTTTTAATTCCGGTTTCTTTTACAGGTTTGTCATGTTGGTATTTGATCCGGAAATCATGTTGATTTCTTACGTTTTTATTTCAAACCTGATAGCTAGCATTATTACGCTTTTCCTTATCATACCTGAAATTTTTAAAATAAAGATTGAATTTGACATTCAGGTATGGAAAAGAATGATGGTTTATGGCTTGCCACTTTTATTTGCCGGACTGGCAGGAATAATGAACGAGACACTGGGACGTATATTGATAAGATATTTATTGCCTGAAGATGTTGCAGAAGCACAGTTAGGTATATATGCTGCCTGTTACAAAATTGCTATCCTTATGTCGTTGTTTATTCAAGCCTTCAGGTATGCAGCCGAACCGTTTTTCTTTTCCTATGCCAAACAATCCGATTCAAAGGAAGTCTATGCACAAGTAATGAAATACTTTGTTATTGCCATATCCGCGTTGTTTTTAGTCCTTATGCTTTATCTTGATGTGATAGTTTTATTAATAGGTAAAGAGTTCAGAGAAGGAATACATGTTGTACCGATACTTTTACTTGCCTATATGTTTCTTGGAATTTATTACAACCTTTCGGTATGGTTTAAGCTTACCAATAATACAAAATACGGAGCCTGGATGGCAATATTCGGAGCTGTAATTACAGTTGTGGTGAATGTGATCCTGATTCCCAGAATCGGGTATACCGGTTCTGCATGGGCAACATTAATCTGTTATGCCGCTATAATGATACTTTCTTTTGTTTTAATGAACCGCTTTTTCCCGATCAGGTATAATTATTTCAAGATATTATTTTACATGGGTCTGGCGATTATGCTTTACTTTGTAAGTACATTCTTTGTTTTTAAATCAACAATAATGCACTATTTGATAAATACACTACTGCTGCTAATTTATCTGCTTGTATTTTATCGTATTGAGGGTAAGGACCTTGTAAAGCTTATAAGGCATTCTTAAGTCATTTCTTTTGTAACTTTATCAAGTTGAATTTGTTTATCTTCCTTAGCACAGAGTGGGCAATTTTCTAAAGGTTCCGTAAATTCATAATTGCATCTTGGGCATTTATATTGATGAACCAGGTAAGACATTTTTCGTTTGGAATTAAAAACAACAATAAACCCGATAGCAGGCGTCAGCAGAAAACTCACCAAAAAACTTTTCACGGCTCCCACTTTTCTATTGTTTCCTTCAATTGTAAACCAAATCGTAAGTCCCAGGTAAGCAATAATAATCAGATAAATCTCTAACATACTATAGAAATAAAAGTCAAAAAATTAGGTTATTATCTTTTGTTTAAACAAAAAAAACCGATACAAGTTTACAAATTTTTTCAAAAATAATGTAAACATAATGAATTCATATTGAGATAGAAAGTTATTCTTATTTTTGCAGCTTAATTATACGTTATGAAAATAAACATTGTTAATCAATCAAAAAATTCTTTACCTGCTTATGAAACCAAAGCATCAGCCGGCATGGACCTGCGGGCTAATCTTCAAGAAATCGTTGAATTGAAACCTTTGGAAAGAACTTTAGTTCCAACAGGTTTATACATAGAATTGCCTGTTGGATATGAAGCCCAGGTCCGGCCAAGAAGCGGCCTGGCTGCCAAAAAAGGCATTACTGTTTTAAATACTCCCGGTACCATAGATGCTGATTACAGAGGGGAAATCAAGGTGATTATGATCAATTTGTCAAATGAGAAATTTGTGATCAAAAATGGAGACAGAGTCGCACAAATGATCATTGCCACGCATGAAAAAGCTGATTGGATTCAGGTTCAGGAATTGGCTGAAACCGAGCGTGGTACGGGTGGTTTTGGTCATACAGGTAACAAATAATAAGGATGAAAAATGAAAATCTATAAATTCATATCAATTATTCTCATCTTCTCTTTTTGGCTTTCTGCCTGTAAAATACAGCAAGAAACCCAGGAAGAAAAATCACAGCTAAAGCTGCATCAAAAGGACGATGGAGAAAAACCAAAAGATAATTCATCTCTGTATATTGAAGCTGTTAAAGAGAAATCACTGGGAAATGTTGATAAGGCGATTGAACTTTTTAAAACCTGCATTGATTTAGATCCAGAAGATGCTGCATCCCATTATGAACTGGCTCAGCTATATAATAACAAAGGTGACGGAAATTTGGCCACACATCATGCTGAGAAAGCCGTTGAGCTGGATAGCCAAAACACCTGGTACAGAATTATGCTGGCCAGGTTATATCGCGCGATGGGAAAATATGTGGAAAGCATTGAGCAATATGAGATTCTGTCACACCAAAACCCCGGTGATGTTGACCAGATGTATGAAATGGCCAATGCATATCTTTTTACCGGAGAAAATGAAAAAGCTATTGAAACCTATAACAAAATTGAAGAGATCATTGGTATCAATGAGCAAGTAACATTGCAAAAACAAAACCTTTTGATACAAATGGAAAAAGAAGAAGAAGCAATTGAGGAAATCAAAAAACTGATCAGGACTTTCCCTGACGAAACACGCTATTATGCAATTCTGGCTGAGTCATATCTATCGGCAGGCAAGGATGAAAAAGCACTTAAAACATATCAAAAAATTCTTGAGCTGGATGCCGACAACCCTTATATTCATATTTCCTTATCAGATTATTACAGAAAAAAGGGAAATAAAGAAAAAGCGCTAGAGGAACTAAAAGAAGGGTTTACAAATCCTGACCTTGAAGTGGATACAAAAGTCCGGATTTTGATAGCATATTATGCCGTTAGTGGTGAACATAAAGAATTGAAGAATCAGGCGCTGCAATTAGCTGAGATACTGATAGAAACACATCCGGATGATCCGAAATCCTTTTCAATTTATGCCGATCTGCTCTATCAACAGGATAAATACGAAAAAGCCCGTGAAGCATTTATTAAGGTATTATCTCTCGATAGCACAAAATACATTGTATGGGAGCAATTGCTTTTTATTGAATCCGAGCTTGAAAACTACAAGTCTATGCTTGAGGAAAGCAAAAGCGCCATTGAGTTCTTTCCACAACAACCCCTGCTGTATTTGTTTAACGGACTGGCTAATTATCAATTTAAAAACTATGAAGAAGCAGTTAATGTTTTTAAAAGGGGGATGAATTTTATAATACGGAATAATCACCTGATGGAACAATTCTATTCATACTTAGGAGATGCTTATCATCAACTCGAGGATTACGAAAAATCGGATAAAAATTATGAAAAGGCTCTCGAGCTAAACCCTCTGAATTCCATTGTTTTAAACAACTATGCATATTATCTTTCAAACCGGGAAGAAAACCTTGAAAAAGCCGAAAAAATGGCTTCAAAGGCTGTTGAGCTTGACTCCACAAATTCAGCAAATCTCGATACTTATGGTTGGGTTCTTTACAAACTGGGAAAATACCCTGAGGCAAAAGCATGGGTGTGGAAAGCAATCAATAATGGTGGAGAAGAAAACCCGACATTGCTTGAACATTTCGGTGATATTTTATATCGTTTGGGAAATACAGAAGAAGCCATTATTTACTGGAAAAAAGCCAGAGAAAATGGTAGTGAATCAAAAACACTTTATAAAAAAATAAGGGATGGAAAAATTTATGAGTAGATACGTATTAATTATCCTGCTAGTTATGACAGGCATTTTTTTTCATGCCTGTAAATCTACCCGGAGTCTTTACAAAAAACCCATTAAAGAAGAAGGGCCGGAATATATTTTTGGCAAATTAAAAGAAAACGAATTGAATTTTGAATGGCTGACCGCCAAATTCAGTCTTGAATTACTTGTTGACAGGGATTTAACAACATTCAAAGGGCAGTTACGTATTAAAAGGGATAGCCTGATTTGGGTTTCCTTTTCACCCGCTTTAGGTGTTGAAGCTGCACGGCTCATGATTACCGAGGATTCTGTTAAATTCATCAATCGGATTAATGATACATATTTTATCGGTGATTATTCATATGTTAACAACTTCCTGAAAACAAGCATTAATTTTGATATTCTGCAATCTTTCATTATTGGAAACGATTTTCAACATTATGAAACAGGTAAGTTCAGAGCTTCTATTGATGCCATGGAATACCGGCTTTCAGCAACGGCGAGACACAAACTTAAAAAGTATATCAAACAGCATGAAATTCCCCAGGTTTTTATTCAAAACTTGTGGCTTAATCCCGAAACATTTAAGATCACAAAAGTTAATATAAAAGAAGTGGACAAGGATAACAAAAAACTGCAGGCTTACTACGGAAGATTTAAAATAGTTGAAGGACAACTTTTTCCGACAAAGCTGGATTATGAGATCACTTCCTCTGATACGAAAATAGATGTGGATGTGCGTTTTAACAGGATCATACTCAACCGTCCGGTTCGTTTTCCTTTTAACATTCCTTCAAAATTCAAACGTATTATTTAATTAACTAATTTTGGAGTGGCATGAAAATACCCACTCAAATATTCAACAATCCATTAATCATTTTCGTGTTTTTGCTGTATTTGATCTGTTCCACACCAGCAATAGGCCAGGAGAAGAAATCAAAATTGCAGGAGGATAAAAAGAAGATTGAGGAAGAAATTGATTACACTAATAAGCTTTTAAACGAAACCAAAAAAAGTAAAAATACTTCTTTAAACCAGCTTGTAATCCTGAATAAAAAAATCAAGAAAAGAGAAGACCTTATTTCCAATATAACTCAGGAAGTCAATCTTTTAGAAACGAAAATAGAGATTAACAACAAAAAGGTAAAACAGCTCACAAAGGAATTGAAAACCCTGAAGGACGAATACGCAAAAATGATCTATTTTGCCTTTAAAAACAGAAACATGTACGACCGGCTGATGTTCATTTTTGCATCAAAAGATTTCAACCAGGCATATAAGCGTTTAAAGTATTTTCAGCAATACAGCGCCTACCGTAAAATACAGGCAAAGCTTATTGAAAAAACCCAGAAAGATTTGAATACCAAAGCAGCGGAACTCGACAATCAGAGAAATGAAAAAATTGATTTGTTAAAGACAAAAGAACGGGAACTTGGAAAATTACAACAGGAAAAGAAAGAAAAAAATGAAGCCATAGCAAATCTGAACAAAAGAGAAAAGAACCTGCTGGCTACGCTTCGAGAAAAAGAAAGAGAAGCCAAACACCTGCAAAAAGCCATAGAAGAGATTATTGCTGAGGAGATGCATGCAGCGGCAAAACGTGCAAAAGCTGAAGCAAAAACACCTGATGCAACTATGTCAACTATTGAACTGGCCTTATCGAAAAATTTCTCCACCAACAGGGGAAAGCTTCCCTGGCCATCAGAGAAGGGTATCATTTCAAGTACATTTGGTGAGCATCAGCATCCTGTATTGAAAAAAGTGTTAACTAAAAACAATGGCATTAATATACTTACCGTAAAAGGAGGAACTGCCCGCTCGGTTTTTGACGGAACTGTTGTGAGTGTGCGGTCAATATCCAATACAAACAAAGCTGTTTTTATTAAGCATGGGGAATATTTTACAGTTTACTCGAACCTCATTGATGTATTTGTTAAACGTGGAGATCAGGTTCGCACAAGGCAAAACATCGGCCTTATATATACTAATCCCGAAGATGGTAAAACGGAGCTGCATTTTGAAATGTGGAAAGGAAAAACACTTTTAAATCCTTCCTTCTGGATAATCAGCCGGAACTAATCTTTGTTTTTATCTTTGATCTCTTTGTTTTTATCTTCCTTTTTGTCGTCGTCTTTCGGGTTAATGCCATCTTTGAATTCTCTTATTCCTTTACCTAAACCCTTCATGAGTTCGGGAATTTTTTTACCGCCAAAAAGCAGCAAAACAATAACGAGAATTATAACTATTTGCCAGGGGCCAATTATGCCCAATATGATTGATGTATTCATTTTCTGTTTTTTCTTAATATTGGCAAATATACAAAATATGTGATCATAACTCAATGATTATGATTTGTTGCCGTTTTTTATGATTATTCGGTTGTTATCCTGAGTTTTTTCGAAATCAGTACTATCTTTGAAGTCTTAAAAATGATGTAACATGAAAAAAACTGCAATAACTATATTATCGCTGATAATGGGATTTCTGTTAATTGAAAATACCATTGCACAAAAGCACACTCACATGTACAAAAAAGGCCATTTTCTTTCCCAGGAAGAAATGGATAATTATGACGTAAGTAAACTGGGGAAAGACTTCTTCCCGACGGATCCCCCGGAAGCACCAGTTCATAATATAGCAGAGTTTGAGCGTATGAAAAGTGTGTTGATACGTTACAATGGAGGTTTCGGCATTCCAATGTCGTTGATTGTTGAAATGGCGGAAGACTGTAATGTTACTACTATTGTTGCAAATACCTATCAGGAAAATGCTGTGAAAAATCTTTATTCGGAATATGGAATTGATCTTGATCATTGCGATTTTTTAATTGCCCCATCTGATTCATACTGGACAAGAGACTATGGTCCGTGGTTTGTTATTAACGGATATCATGATTTTGGCATTGTTAACTTTCCTTACAACCGTCCAAGTCGTCCTGATGATGATGACATTCCTATTGAACTTGCTGATTATATGAATATATATTTGTACGGAATGGATCTAATCCAAACAGGTGGTAATTATATGACTGATGGATTGGGAGTAGCAGCACAAACCGACTTGGTATGGGATGAAAATCCTTCATTAACGCATGATGAAATAGACAGTTTAGTATACAATTATTTGGGCATTGAAACTTTACATGTTGTACCGGATCCACTGGGCGAATATATCAAGCATATTGATTGCTGGGGAAAATTCCTTGATGTGGACAAAGTGCTCATTGGACAGGTTCCAAGCTCCGACCCAAGATATGATGATTTTGAATATGTTGCCAATTATTTTGCTCAGCAGCAAAGCTCATACGGAAATAATTATACCGTTTACAGGATTTATACACCAGGTACTTACCCTTACACGCCCTATACCAATTCATTGATCCTGAATAAGAAAGTTTTTGTGCCGGTTACCGGGCATTCCGCTGATGAAGACGCGCTTGAAGTTTATGAAGATGCAATGCCCGGATATGAAATTATAGGTGTTTACCATACTACCTGGGAAAATACGGATGCTTTGCATTGCCGCACCAAGGGTATAGCAGATACCGGAATGCTTTATATCAAACATTTTCCGCTTTGGGGAGAAGTTCTATATCAGAAACAATATGAAATATCTGCTATTATACATCCATACAGTGATGAGCAAGTTATTGATGATTCGCTGCTTATTTATTATAAGGTTGATAGCGGTAATTACCAGACAGTTAAAATGCAACAGGTATTTGGGTATAAATATAATGGTTTTATTCCTGAACAAGAACCGGA
>CAZTAW010000098.1:0-12106 GCA_964611705.1 uncultured Bacteroidales bacterium | reverse complement strand
AGTTTAATAAAGCATCATTTTCCCTCACTGTGAGACCACCAATAGAATTCAAATTAGTAAGATTATTTAAACTGCTAAGGGCTGTATTATCGTACAGATAGAATTCTCCTCCGATGCAGTCAAGATTCTCAAGCCCTGAAAGGTCATCCAGTTCATAAGTGTATAAAATATTCAAACTCCCACCAATTGAAACGAGGTTTTCAAGTCCTTCTAAACTTACCAAGTCGTACATAGAATAAATCACCAGGCTATCCTCTATTGACATTAGATTGTTTAATCCTCCCAAAGATGTCAAAGTGGGATTTTGATATAAAAGCAGTACTCCGGAAATAAGGGTTACATTATCAAGACCTGAAAGATTTGTTAAAAATTCATTGCTGACAATTTCAACATCTCCACCAAATGCATTTAATACGGATAGTCCATCCAGATTAGTGATGTCTGTGCCTTCACTATCACCAATGATAACATCGCCTTCTATTTCAGAACATCCGGGGTAGTTAATCGCAAAGCTGTCTATTGCTGCCTGCCTATTAAAAGCGATTCCTTCCGGCAAGCAGGATTGTGCATGCAAAAATGCCACAGAAGCTAATAGCAGAAGGAAAAGCAACGTTATTTTTTTCATTTGTATATGATTTTTTCATGACTCTAAATTTAATAATTTAACTAATACAAAGAGAAGGTTTTCAATGTGAATTTTGATTATTTAAGTAAGTTTTTAAAAAAACGTATGAAATTCACCAAACCTCTCAATTCAAAGGTTAAAGATAAATTTATTAATAATCTGATAAAAATTGAATGAATTATTCCAAAATTCTTATGATTATAATCTCTTATTAATAACTTTGGAAAAAATTTATTTTTAAACAAACTTCAGTAAATCATGAAAAATAGGACAGTGGCTTTCAGCATGATGTTCATGCTTATTTTTACAATTACTGTAAACATTGTTGTTGGACAAAAAGTAAGGGAGATTCCTTTGGAGGATTTCTTCCGTAATCCTGAAAAAGCAGGATACAGGATTTCTCCCGATGGTGAATATTTCTCATTTCTTGCGCCTTACGAAAACCGGTTGAATATTTTCGTACAGAAGATCGGAAAGGAAAAATCCGAACAATTAACATTTGAGAAGGATAGGGATATTATCAGTTATTTTTGGGCAAATAATGATCGCATCCTGTATCTCCAGGATGACGGAGGTGATGAAAATTTTAGCCTGTTCGGAGTTGACAAAGACGGAGAAAACCTTAAGTGTTTCACATGTTTTGAAGGTGTCAGGACACAAATAATAGATGAGTTACCTGATATAACTGAAGAGGTTATAATTGGAATGAATAAAAGAAATCCCCGTGTTTTTGATCCTTACCGTCTTAATGTTGAAACAGGGGAAATGGAAATGCTTGCCGAAAATCCCGGAAATATTCAGGGATGGATCACCGACCATGATGGCAAATTGCGGGCTGCCTATGCAATAGTTGACGGAGTTAATACACAATTGCTATATCGCGAAAAGGAGCAGAAGGAGTTAGAACCTATAATAACCACAAATTTTAAGGAAACATTAAGTATACAGTTCTTTACTTTTGATAATAAGAATATGTATGCTGTTTCCAATATAGGACGTGATAAAACTGCGGCTGTGATATTTGATCCAGACAGTGCAAAAGTGATTGAAATACTTTATGAAAATCCAGATTATGATGTAAGCAGGTTATCTTATTCCCACAAGGATAAAAAACTCTGGGCTGCATACTATACTTCTTGGAAAAGGGTGAGAAAATATTTTGACGCAGATTTCAAAAAACTGATTGAAAGATTGAAGCAAGACCTCGGAGAGTATGAGATCGGAATAAGTGATTATGATGAGAAGGAAGAAAAATTCATTGTTCATACCGGAAGTGACAGAACACTGGGCTCTTATTATCTGTATGACAGTAAAAAGGATAAACTGAAAAAGATACATGATGTAAGTCCGTGGTTAAAAGAGGAAGAAATGGCTGAGATGAATCCTATTAAATACAAGGCAAGGGATGGTGTAACAATTCATGGCTATTTGACTTTGCCAAAAGGGGTCGAACCAAAAAATCTTCCCGTTGTGGTTAATCCCCACGGAGGCCCCTGGGCAAGAGATAGCTGGGGTTTCAGGCCTGAGATACAATTCCTTGCCAACAGAGGCTATGCGGTTTTTCAAATGAATTTCAGAGGTTCAACAGGTTATGGTAAAAAATTCTGGGAATTATCATTTAAGCAGTGGGGTTTGAATATGCAAAATGATATTACTGATGGTGTATACTGGCTTATAAATGAAGGTATAGCTGATCCTGAAAGAATTGCTATTTACGGTGGAAGTTATGGAGGTTATGCTACTTTGCAGGGATTAGTTGTAAATCCTACCTTGTATGCTGCAGGTGTTGATTATGTTGGAGTTTCGAATTTGTTTACATTTATGAAAACAATACCACCTTACTGGAAACCAATGCTGGATATGATGTATGAAATGGTGGGTGATCCGAAAAAAGACAGTGTACAACTTGCTGCGACATCACCTGCACTGAATGCGGATAAAATTATGGCACCTTTGTTTGTTGCACAGGGTGCAAACGATCCCAGGGTCAATAAAGATGAATCTGATCAGATTGTTGAAGCATTGAAAAGCAGAGGTGTTGATGAAAATTTAATTATCACGTTGTTTTATAAAAAATCACTTACTATTGAAGATATTAGCGAGATTTCGGGGTTAAGCAAAGCGAATGTAAAAGTTAAACTTCACAGGATTAGAAAAAAATTACATACGATATTGAATGGTTTAACACAAAAAGAATATTTGGAAACATAAAAATTTATGTAACTAACCGGTCAATTCAGCGTCATATTGAACAAGAAACATGAAGAAAAACGAAGACATATTAAAACATTTGATAGAAAAGACGAAGCTTGAAAAACCCTCTGAGGATTTTACACAAAGAGTTATGAGTAAGCTCGATATCCAAACAGAGGAAAAGCGCTCATTTGCTTTCATTCCTGATATAGGATGGAAATATTGGATTGTGATAGGGCTTGCCTTAGGAACACTTATTTTCTTTGTGTTTTTCGTTGATTTTAGATTTTTTCAGCATTATTTTAATTTTTCAAATGCAGGCAAAGTACTGGGTTATTCAAGCGGATTGATTGAAAGTTTTAAACGATTGTTTTCCGGAATAAATGTATCATCCATTTCGATAATTATTGTTGCAAGCCTTGTTGGCCTTGTGGTGCTGGACCGGATTTTACGAAAAACCTTTTCAGTTAATTTGTTTGCCCTCTGATTTATGTTTATTTTCGGAAAAAAGAAATATTATGTTTTCCGAAAAACTCAATGAAAAAATCCTCCGCATTTTAAAAGCAAAAATTTCCGATACTATCAGGTTAGAATCACATCAACCGGAATCGGGAGGAGATATAAATGAGGCGTTTAAATTAAAAACAACAGAGGGTGATTTTTTTATAAAAACAAATGATGCATCCAGGTTTCCAAAGATGTTTGAAAAAGAGGCAAAAGGACTGCAATTATTATGGGAATCCGGTGAAATAAATGTTCCAAAGGTGATAGCATTTGATGAGGCGGATAACACAGCATTTTTGGTGCTGGCAATCATAGAATCCGCTCAAATGAAAACTGGATTCTGGGATGACTTTGGCAGATCTTTAGCAAGGATGCATAAACATGGCCATGATTATTTCGGACTTGATCATGACAATTTTATTGGATCGCTTTTTCAATCCAATAAGAAACATACTGACTGGATCAGTTTTTTCATAGAGGAAAGACTTGAAGCCCAGATAAAGATGGCCCGTGATAATGGTTTGATTTCACGTGAAACAATTAGAAAATTTGAAAAGCTATTCCATAAACTCAGTGAGATATTTCCCGTTGAACCACCTGCCCTTCTTCACGGTGATTTATGGAATGGAAATTATTTGATAGGAAATGATGGCAAGGCTTGTTTGATAGACCCTGCTGTCTATTATGGCCATCGGGAAATGGATTTGGGGATGTCAAAACTTTTTGGCGGGTTTAATACTGAATTTTATGAATCATATCATGATGAATATCCATTGGAAAAAGGATGGCAAAACAGGGTTGATATTTGTAATCTTTACCCTTTAATGGTGCACGTAAATCTTTTTGGGGGTAGTTATGTTTATTCTGTTGATGGAATATTGAAACGATTTTAGGGAGTTGGAAGCCCACAAAAATTGGGCTGAAAGAATAATAAGTTAACATGCTTTTAACACCCAGATTCATCTGGGTGCCATTCTCATAAAATGAAATTTATTGAAAAGGGATACTAAATAAGACAAACACCTGAATTCATTCGGGTGAAAAGAATGGTGCCCATTCAAAAATTAAGAGGCTGTCTCAAAAGTCTTTGTTGAACTTTGTGTAGATCCTTAGTGGTCTTTGTGGTTAATTTTAATATATTGAACCACAAAGGATCACAAAGTACACACAATGTTTCACTAAGTAATTCTGGCTTTTTTGTCACCACATTTTAACTTTTGAGACAGCCTCTTGATGAATTGAATAAATTAATTTGCCTCCCATCATTTCCCTGATTAGTATTACCTTTGCCCCTTAAAACTTTGGGCCATATGACGAACAATTCACCTGAAAACACAGAAAAGAAAAGATCACTGAATTTCATTGAACAGATTATTGAGAAAGACCTGGCAGAAGGCAAAAACGAGAAACGCGTACATACCCGTTTTCCGCCGGAACCCAATGGCTATCTTCATATCGGGCACGCCAAATCAATCTGCCTGAATTTTGGCCTGGCGGAAAAATACAACGGCCTTTGCAACCTCCGTTTTGACGACACAAATCCTTTGAAAGAAGAAGTTGAGTATGTGGATTCAATCAAAGAAGATATCAAATGGCTGGGTTTTGACTGGGAAGACCGCGAATACTATGCCAGCGATTATTTTGGCCAATTGTACGAATGGGCTGTTAAAATGATTAAAGATGGAAAGGCTTATGTTTGTGAACTCGACCAGGATGATTTTGCTAAAAATTACCGGGGCACAATAAACACACCCGGTAAACCAAGTCCGTACCGTAACCGTGACGTGGAAGAGAGTCTGGATCTTTTCGAAAGGATGAAGAATGGTGAATTCCCGGATGGATCAAAAGTTTTAAGGGCAAAGATAGACATGGCTGCCAGCAACATGTTGATGCGTGATCCGGCATTGTACCGTATTAAACATGCGCATCATCATCGTACAGGGGAAGAATGGTGTATTTACCCGATGTATGATTTTGCACACGGGCAATCGGATTATATTGAGGGGATAACGCATTCAATTTGTACCCTTGAATTTGATGCACACAGGCCGCTTTATGACTGGCTTCTTGATCAGATTGTAGAAGGAAAATATCGTCCGCATCAGTATGAATTCGCCAGACTTAACCTGAGTTATACCATTATGAGTAAAAGAAAGTTACTCGAATTGGTAGAGAAGGGTATTGTTACCGGATGGAATGATCCGCGCATGCCAAGTATTTCAGGATTAAGAAGAAGAGGGTATACTCCGGCGTCCATTCGTTATTTTGCAGACAAAGTGGGTGTGGCAAAACGTGATAATGTAATTGATGTGGCATTGCTTGAACACAGCATCAGGGAAGACCTTAATAAAAAAGCCCAACGTGTGATGGCAGTTCTTGATCCGGTTAAGCTGGTTATTGATAACTATCCTGATGATCAGGTTGAGGAGTTAGAAGCTGTTAATAATCCCGAAGATGAAAGTATGGGTAAAAGAAAAGTTCCCTTTTCAAAGGAATTATATATAGAAAGAAAAGACTTTATGGAAGATCCCCCACGGAAATTTTTCCGTTTGGCACCGGATCGTGAAGTACGTCTTCGCTATGCATATATCATTAAATGTGTTTCTGTTGATAAAGATGAAAACGGAGTAATAAAAACCATTCATTGTACTTACGATCCCGAAACCAAAAGCGGTACAGGAACTGTTCAGCGAAAGGTAAAGGGAACCATTCACTGGGTTTCAGCCAAACATGCATTGAATGCTGAAATGCGATTATACGACCGTTTGTTTATGACCGAAGATCCCAATAAAACAGAAGAAGGAAAAGATTTCACTTCCAATATCAATCCTGAATCACTGGAAATTGTAAGTGGAAAAATTGAACCATTTGTCAGGGATGCTAAAGCAGAAGACAAATTCCAGTTTGAGCGCACCGGATATTTTTGTGTAGATAGCGATAGCAATGATGAAAAACTGGTATTCAACAGAACGGTTCCATTAAGGAATAGGTGGGCGAAGAAGAACAGATAATTTGTTGATTTGATAATGAGATAATCTGAAAAATTTAGTAATTTTGCATGCCTGATGCCCGATGGTGGAATTGGCAACACGTCTGACTCTGGATCAGAAGATTCTAGGTTCGAACCCTAGTCGGGCAACCGGATTATAAAATTAATGCCTGTTGTTTTTATAAGTGACGGGCATTTTCTTTTTAAAGATTAAGTTATTTTTATTAGGTAGAATTTATACCTTTGAATAATCAACCAAACATGAAATCTCATGAAAACAAAAATTTATTTTCTAAGAGTAATTTTCATCCCGATCATGATATCATTACTAATAAGCACATCATGCAAAGAAGATGAAGATGAATCAACGAAGTTAGAAGTTATTGCCGATTTCACGATTACCCCGGCAAGCGGAAATACATCAACTGAATTTGTGTTTGATGCTTCTTCGACGGAAACCTGTGGCGAGAGGGAAGAAATTGAATACGAATGGGAATTTGGTGATGGGGCAACAAACTACAACGGAGATGTTACCGAAACCCATCAGTATGACACACCCGGCGAATATACGGTAATGCTCAATGTAAAAATATACAGGGCAGGTAACACCGGATCTGCCGGTGATATTGTAGAAAAAACACTTATGGTTACAGAATAAAAAAACCACCCCTGAAGGTGGTTTCCTAAATAAGTTATTTTAAAGTATCATTTAGTAAGAAGGAGTATATGTATGGTTATTATCCGGATGATTATACCAATCAGGATATACCGATCCGCCTGATTCAGCCCAATCTTTGAACTGTGGATATGCATAAAGAATATCTGTTTTTTCTTTTGCTACTTTAAAATCACTTGCAATGAATTCAATAGCCCAGGGATGATTGTTCTCTGTTCGATAGAAGGCATTAGTGCCTGTTAGCGGATAAGTAAAAGAAGTGCCTTCGGTCCAATTCCATGTTGTGGGTGAATCGTCATTACCCGTTTGAAATAAATTCATATCAGCAGAAGCTGTTGGCGGAGCGCCAAAGGTTCTTACCTGGTGCGAAGGGTTATCAGTTCTGAATAAATAAGCAAGTATTTCAAAACTATAAACTTCGCCTTGTGGTATATACACCTGTATTTCAAGTGTATCAGGTTCTCCGTCGGGTCCTAATCCGCCGGTGTTGGAATAAGGAGTAGTTTGCCATTCTTTAACATCTTCAAAACAAATCACAGCATTGTTAACATCAGGATCATCATCACCACCAAACCAGGTTACTATATCAGGAAGGTATTCTCTGGTACCATTGCCATTGTTCTTGAAAAACTCCCATCCTAATCCACTATGAATACCGGCACCTACAGCCTGAACAATAGTCTGGATATACACATATTTGTATGTATTATCGGCATGTTTATCCCATCCGATCCTGGATTTAAGAACAAGGTCGTTCAAATCAAAGTCGCCCGTATTAGGCCAAAGGTCTTCAAAAATTTGATAGAAATATGTCGTGCCCGGATAATTGTAATGGGGATTTCCGGGCTCGGGGTCACCTCCTCCGGAATCAGGCATACAGACACCAATTCCGTTATTCGAACTATAATCAGTAGCATCGCTTGCATCAAGAGTTATTTCATCAAGATATCCCCTGCTGCTTCCTCCTTGTCCGTAAAAATGCCATTCAATGCGATATATACCGCTTTGTGTTATTGAAATTGACTCGGTTTGCAGATTGTTATTAGAATATTCATAATCAAGTAAAGTAGCAACCTGAGCACCATCTGTGTTAACCAAATAAACATCAAGGTATTTGGCACCACCATTTAAAACATTTAGCTTATGGATGAATTCCAGCGAATTGCTTCCATCGAATTCATACCAGGGAGAATACACTCTGTGCGGGGGTGCCTGGTTCGGCATATTTGAAAGCTGACCTGTTCTGACACTTGTTCCATAGCCGGGAATTCCGGGAGATTTGGTTGTAGTGCTATAGAACTGCCAGCAATATCCCCTGTAAAAATTACGATTACCTTCTTCAAAATCTATGTAGTTGGGATCGTATGCGGAAGTATTTTTCATCGTATTATCAAAATATCTTTTATTAACAGATGCTGGAAAAGTAACACCATATGCCCTTTCAGGATCATTGGGGTAATCATCAAACCTGTCTGCAATTCCATCACCATCGCTATCTGTCATATTAGACTTATCCGGCATTATCTGGAAATTAAAAGTAACCATACTTTCATCTACTGAGATATCCATAGATTGATTCACAAGCGGGGAATACAATCTTAAAAATTCAGTAGAGGTGGGTACCTTAAAGTCAAACTCAACCTGACTATTATAGATTGTAGAGCGATCAATAAGATTGCCATTAACATCCATTAAATCAAGTGGTGTGGCATCAAACAATTCAGTTGATGAACCATCAAACTGAATATTAACTTCCAAATGGAGGTTTGCTATTGCTGACCAGGTAAAATCAGATGGAACTACAAGGTCTTTAAATGTAGTTTCATTGACAACATCAGAATCATCTTTTTTACACGCACTAAAAACCAATGTGGTTAATAATAAAATCATTGTTAATCTCAAAGTCCTCTTCATAGTTCAAAAATTTTTTATTGATTGATTTGAAGAACCCAAAATTTATTCCAAAATTTAAATGCTTGAACAGTAAACACATGGAAAATTATAGAATTCCACAATATGGACTAATTCCAAAATACGGAATAAATTATTAAAAGCACTAAAATTAAAAAAATTACGCTAATTTTGGGTAAGTAAATATAATGAAGCAGACACAATTAAAAAAAATAGAAAGAATTTAGTATTAACCAAACTACTGAAAAATGAAAAAATACGTTACAATTTGGATGATTGCTGTTATGATTTTATCAGCCGCAATAAGCTTAAATGCACAGGACAAGAAAAACCAGTTTTCCATTGGATATGGTGTAATTACAGTAGATGAAGAGCTGGATTTGATTGAAGGTGTTTTGGGGGATGTTATCAGTTTAGGGAGTTACACTTTTGATAACGAAAAAATGAGTGGTGCTGTTATACTTACCTACAACAATGCAATTTCAAAAGTTGTGCATATTGGTGGCGCTGTTGCTTATGAACAGATTACAAAAGATGTTGTTGTAGCAGGTGACAAAAAAGGAGAACTGAAGCGGAATTTTATAACACTGGGTATTGAAAGCAAGTTTGCCTGGTTGAACCGGGATTTTGTTCAAATGTATTCCTCTGCAGGTATTGGACTTACGATCAATAAAGATGAATTCACAGAAACAAACGGTAACTCAAATGACGATTCGCAGACACATTTCAATTTCCAGTTAAGTGCTCTTGGATTAAGAATAGGCAATACATTGGCCGGATATGCTGAAGTAGGATATGGGTATAAAGGTATTTTAAACTTCGGTTTATCTGTAAGATTTTAAAAAAAAATATAGACGGATAATTATTCTTAAAAACTTTATATAGTTGAGATAGATAAAAATAAACAGAATACCGAAATAGTAGGATTCTTTGCTCATACCCAAACATTTTATTTTAATTGGTAGATTTAAAGGAGGATTCTGCAGGATTTAGCTTCTCATTTTCAAATCTGATGAATTAACAACATCTTGAAAATGTTATACCGATTCGGAACAGGTTTGCAATAATTGATTTTGTGATTTATAGACTAAAAATGAAGACATTGAAAATTTTCCGAAAGAAAAATATCTAAATCAAAACTAAACTAAAGATGAAAAAATCAGTTTACTTATTTTTATCAATTTTGCTAATATGAGAAGTGGAATTTATTCCTTTACTGATTCTGAATTCTTTATTAACACGTGGTCAGAAAATCCAACAAAGTTTTGGCACACAGATAGTCTTATTGCCATTGCAGCTTCACATCCCTATTATTTTGATCAAGGAACAGGATTTCATTCATGTTCCTATTTTATGGGCACCTATGATCCGGAATATCCGGAATATTCCGAATCAATAGATATTTCATGGGCTGTTGCTGCAATATCTACTTTATCAGAGTTAAAGATATATGTTGAATCATTACTTAACTTTTCTTTATGAAAATATTTATTAATCAGCCAAAACCAAAAATATCATGAAAAAAAATAATAATTCTATTTGCGGTGGTACTAATTTTTTCTTGACCTGAAAACCTTGCACAGACATTACCTAACGGAGATTTCGACACCTGGATAGCTACTAAAGAGTATTTCTATGAACCAGATGCATTCAGCACTTTAAATCCGTGGGTTTATTTTGCCGCACAAAAAGACAATAAGGATATGTCAAATATGATATCATAGATGACGATACAGCAGTTGTGACAGCTATATTCATGAGTCAGGGAAATTTTATAGAAATGGTACTGCATTTTCAAGTGAGGAACCCGAAGACTGGACTACTGTACACTTACAGAATTTCAGGGAAAATTAATTAAAATGGAATAAGAATACCAAATCAGTTTTTTTAGTTGATGTTACTTCTTCAAAACAATCCTGAAAGTAGTACCCTTATTAGGCACAGAAGATTGTACAAAAATTTTACCCCTGTGGTAGTCCCTGATAATACGCTGTGAGAGGGTAAGGCCTAATCCCCAGCCTCTTTTCTTGCTGGTATAGCCGGGGTTGAAAACCGATTTCTGTTGAGAGCGGGGAATACCTTTGCCGGTATCAATAAAATCAATGATGATGTTTTTGGGTTCATCCATGATGATGATTGTGATTATTCCGCTGCCGGCCATGGCATCCACAGCATTTTTGCATAAATTCTCAATAACCCATTCAAACAGGTGAAGGTTGATAGGAGCCATGATCTCACGATTCTCAGGATAATTGATCACATATTTAACCTTTTTGGGTGAGCGTGATTTAAAGTAGGAAACCGCATTCTGAACAACCTCTACAATATTTTGTTTTTCAAGCTTTGCAGACGATCCGATCTTTGAAAAGCGATCGGTTATTTTTTCCAGTCTTTTAATATCTTTTTCTATCTCTGTAATGGCTTCATCTTCCACGCCTTTCATTTTAAGCAGTTCAAGCCAGGCCATGATAGATGAAAGCGGTGTACCGATCTGGTGTGCTGTTTCTTTCGACATACCTACCCAAACCCTGTTTTGTTCAGCCCTTCGCGCTGAGCTGAAAAGAAAGTAAGCAATGATGAAAAACAATACAATGATCCCAAACTGGAAATATGGGAAAAACTGAATTTGCGTCAGAAGCAGTGAATCTTTGTAAAAAATATATGTTCTGCCCTGTTCCGGTAATTCCAGTTCAATAGGGGTGTTTTCATCGCGCATTTTCTTGATAATTTGTTTTGCGTAAGCAGAATCCTGCATACTCAGCGAATCACCGATACCCCCGTATGTTAACACATTGCTCATTGTGCTGTCGGTTACAATTACAGGTACAGAAGCGGAATTGGTTACAACCTCCGAGAAAAACGATTGTATCAAATCGTTTAAAACACGCCGGAGTTCGGCAAATAGAATGGATTCCTTATAGTACAGCCAAACACTTTTATCTTCGTAATAATTGATCTCTATGGGAGGATATTCCGAAAACTCCTTTTTTAATCTTTCATTAAAATAGCTTATCGTATCATTCTCGAATTCGTAATTTACGTAATTGGTGATCTTGCCATTTTCATCCGTCAGAATAACTGGGATGGTTGTATTGGAACGGATGATGTCTATATAAAAAGTCAGGTCGCCTTCATAGTCGCTGCTGCCAATGATCTTGTATGCCCTGGCAAGCACTTCGGCCCTTTTTCTTTCTTCCTTTTTGATTTC
>CAZTAW010000097.1:0-12174 GCA_964611705.1 uncultured Bacteroidales bacterium | reverse complement strand
GATTCAAGAAAAGATGATGAAATAAGGGCAAGTTATATTCCTTATTCTTACCTGAGGGAGAATGTAAATAATATTCGCTCTTGCAAACATATCCTTATTGCACTGGATGTATGTTTTGGCGGAACTTTTGATAAACAGGTCAGCAAATTCGGAAGGAGCGCCGATGCTTATACGAATATTTCAAAGGATGCCTTTATCAGAAGGGCGATGCAATTCAAATCAAGGCTGTTTATTACTTCCGGCAGCAAGGAATATGTTTCGGATGGTGATCCTGGGAAACATTCCCCTTTTGCATATAACATTCTGGATGTGCTGCGCTCACAAAGCATGATCAATGGATATGCAACTTTCAATATGCTGGTACAGGCAGTTGAGCGATTGCAGACCACTCCCCGCTATGGCGATTTCGGAGATAATGAACCGGGAAGTGAATTTATTTTCAATGTACAGGTAAAGCAACCGCAGAGGGCGTTTAAGGTTGATAATCTTAAAAAATAACTGGTATTCATAAATACAAAAAAAATGAAAAAGAGTTTCCTGGTTATATTTTTCCTTTTTATATGTTTTTTTTCATGGTCCCAAACATATAAATTAGAGAAGAAAATGGAAGAAGCAATCAGAGATTGCTCCATTGCAGAAATTGATAAACTTATCAATAATGGCCTCGATGTTAATTATACAGAAAAATATCAAACCTGTACCTGGTTATACAGGGCTGTAGTGCGTTATTGCGATAGGAACGATAAGAAGGAAAGAAAAGATGTAATATACCATTTGTTAAAGAAAGGTGCAGATCCGCAAATCGCTTGTAAAGATGGTGATAAACCTGCCTGGGTGGCATATAGATATGGGGATTACTTTCTTGCAAATGAAATCGAAAACAGGGGCCGGCCTGATACCAGCCAGGCCATAAAACCTGAACTTATTATCAATAAAGGGGATGTTAGTGAGATAAAATCTATTTCAATTTCTTCGGATAGCAAGCTTCTCGTAATATGTACCGGTGATTATATTATTTTAATGGATTTTGAAAATGGGGAAATTTTACATCGTATAAATCAATCAGCAGGGGGGATTTCATTCTTTCCGTTTTCTGATCAACTGTTAGTTGTTCATTTTAAAGAAATACAAATTTGGGATTTAGATAATTCTGAGCCGTTGCAAAAACAAACATTAACCGGGCATACCGGTTATATTTATGCTATAGACATATCAACTGATGGGAAGTATATCGTTTCCGGTGCATCAGATAAAACCATAAAATATGGGATGTTAATAGCGGAATGGAAATCAGAAATTTTGAAGGACATCAAAGTGCTATCAAACAAGTTGGTTTTATAAATCATAATAAAGAAATTATTTCATTGGATAGTCGCGGTAAATTCATTCACTGGGATTTATTTACTGGCAATATGAAACCTACCTTCAAGAATTTTGATGAAGACTATACAAATGATGATGCCTTTGAAATTATACAGGATTCAAATCATTTAATAGCAGCGAATTCCTCTTCTTATTCCAGTCTGCATATACTTAAAATCAGTAAAAAAACATCTTTTGCAGAAAGTATCAGTGATGCGGATTATATTGCTAACTATATACAGGGGAAAAGTGATTGTACAGATATCAAATTCTCAAAAGCAGCAAATTGTATTGTAAGTAGCTATGAGAACCGAACCTTAAATATCTGGGATCTGGATTCTGATAAAAAAATCAATACACTTATTGGTCATAGTGGTGTTGTCAATTGCCTTGAAATTACCCCTGATGGAAAATTTGTAATTTCAGGTTCTGAAAATGCTGAAGTAATAATCTGGGATATTGAAACAGGAAAAGAATTGATCAAGTTAATTTTCCTGGAAAAGTTACATAGCTATCCAGCAGAACCAGGCTGGGCATGTGATGGTGCATTTATAACACCCAACGGTTTGTTTGATGCCTCACAGGGAGCAATGAAAAACATGCATTATTCGGCAGGACTTGAGATCATCGAACTGGATCAATTGAAAGAAAGATATTATGAACCGGGATTGTTGAAAAAAATATTAAGCGGAAATTCATCGGAATTAAGAAATGTCAGGTCCTTTAATTCGGTTGATTTGTTTCCTGATGTGGAGGTTTCAGAAACAGATGATAGCAGACTAAATATCTCTTTGAAAAACCAGGGAGGCGGAATTGGAAAAGTTTCAGTATTTATCAATGGAAAAGAAGTTGTGGCTGATGCCCGTCAGCAAGGATTTGACCAGCAAGCTAAAAGCGCTACAATTACCACTGAGATTGAGGACCATCCCTACCTGACTCCGGGTGAAAATAAAATCGAAGTCAGGGCATACAATTCCGAGGGATACCTTGCCAGTAAGAATGTTGGTGTTTTATATGACCCTGGTATTGAAGGTGAAAAAGGGCCACAAAATTTATATGTCATTGCATCCGGGGTATCAGATTATACGGGTGATGAGATTGATCTGAGATTTGCTGCCAAAGACGCGGTAGATATATCAAATGCATTAGAAATAGGGGCTTACAGGCTTTTTGGCACAGATAAAACTTTCCTTTACGAGTTAAGCACCGATGATGAAAATAAAGATAATTGGCCAACCAAAGAAAATATCATAAAGGCATTCAATGATATTGCTTCCAAAGCAAAATCCACTGATGTTTTTGTTGTATATCTCTCAGGGCATGGTATTAACTGGGGCGGACAGGATGGGGATTTTTACTACCTGACACAGGATGCATACACAGCAAGTGCGGATGCCTATAACGATCCTGCCATTCGCAACGCATGTACCATTTCCAGCGATACCCTGGTGGAATGGTTCAAAAAAGTACCGGCATTAAAACAGGTTCTTATCATTGATGCATGTGCCTCGGGACAACTGGTTGAGAACCTTCAACAGGATCGCAACATCGGTTCCAGCACCGTCCGTGCCCTTGAGCGAATGAAAGACCGCACAGGAATGCACATAATAACAGGCTGTGCTGCAGATGCAGTAAGTTATGAGGCCACCCGCTATGGACAGGGTGTTTTAACTTACAGTATTTTGGAAGGTATGCAAGGTGTGGCTTTAAGGGAAGGCAGGTTTGCCGATGTAAATATGTTGTTTCAACATGCAAGGGAAAGTGTGCCTCAATTAGCGAAAGGAGTTGGGGGAATTCAGAAACCTGAAATATTCAGCCCTTACGGGGCAGAAAGTTTCGATATCGGTTTGTATACAACAGAAGACAAAGGAAAGATTGCGTTGGCTAAAATCAAGCCTTTGTTTATACGGTCTATTTTTATGGATGAAGATAACCTGAATGATGCACTGAAACTGGGAAAAATTGTTGATGAGGAATTGAGCGAGATATCTGGCAGGGGAAAAGAAACCAAATTTATTTTTTGGGATGTCAGTGAATTCCCTGATGCCTGTCAACTTTCAGGAGCATACAGACAGGCTGATGGAACAATTACTCTTCGTATGAAAATATTGATCAACAACAATAGCAATGTGATTGAGCTGAGCGCTAATTCAAAAGCAGAACTGAAAGAGCAGATAATCCGGGCAATTGAAGAAAAATTGTAAACAATGGTTACCTTTCTTTTAACAAATTATAAAGGAACAACAAAGACAAAATTTGGAAAAGCCAATTAATTGTTTAATTTTAACAAATTATTAATAAACAGCAACAAATGTTTTTCCGAAATTTGTCAGCATAAATTAGACTAAATAAAAATAAACAATTCATTAACCAAAAAATTAAATCATGAAAAAATTAGTTTTATTAGTTTTTACAACCCTCATCATGGCAGGGTTAAGTTTCGGACAGGAAGAAATCACAAGCGGTGATGTGGCAAAAGGGAAATCACGCGGCGGAGACCCAAATATCAAGGTTGAGAAACGCATGAATTCCGCAAACATTGAAACCAAAGCGGTTCAGCCAGCCGAAAAAGGCGCCAAAGCCAGGGGTTCAGATTCCGGTTACTGCTACGTAACTTTCGACAACTGGACAGAGTGGTACATTGACTGCTATGTAGACGGATATTATGAAGGTTATATCGGACCTTACGGAAGCGGTGAAATAACTGTCGGTTCAGGAAACACCTGCCTGTACGCTGTTGCAGAATTTGACGACGGCAGCAAAATTAGCTGGGGCCCAGCATGCAGCGATTGTTATTATGATGATCTTGAGCTTGTAATTTATGACGATTACTGGAATCTTTATAAAGATTAATTAAAATCACCTTGAAGGGTATACAAATATTTCCAGTAATTGTATACCCTTTTTAATTTTTTCATATGAAAAATAAAATTGTAATTTTTGTTTCAGCTTTGCTTTTATTTGCCTGCACCGGAAAAGAAAAAACCGATACAGCTCAGGAATTAACAAATAAGGGTAACGCTTTTTATAAATCAAGAGAGCTTGATTCTGCACTTTATTATTATAATCAGGCACTTAATACAGACCCTGACTACGATGAAGCCTATTTCAGGCGAGCCCTTGTTAAAGAAAAACAACAGGATATTGAAGAAGCCAACCAGGATTACCTTGCTGCCATCCAAATCAATCCAAAACCTATATACTACAACAATTTAGGCATCAATTATGCCATTCAGGAAAAATACAATGACGCCATTATCGAATACGACAAAGCCCTGGCAATAGACTCTGCATACGCCCAGGCTATTTTTAATAAAGGTATTGCTTTCCATCATCTCGGCAGATGGAATGAGGCATGCAAATACGCCGATAAAGCCCTTGAAATGGGACTTAAAATTGCTGAGCAGTATATAAATGAACATTGTGAATAAAAATGAATACAAAATGAAAAGAAATATCATATTTATCCTTGCAGGTATTTTTATAACAGCAAATCTTATCGCCCAGGACATAACCGAAGTACTGGAACAAAAACTAAGCGCGGTAGTTACCGTAGGGGTTTACAAAAACGATCTGGCGAAAAATGCACTTGGTTTCAGGGGTGAAAGCGCCACCGAAAGTGCATACAGGGAAGCCCTTGACCTGGCAGGAGCAACCAGCTCGGGTTCAGGCTTCATCATTGAAAGAAATGGTAAGAAATATGTAATAACCAACGCGCACGTGGTTGAAACTGCTTCGGATGAACCGGGAAGTATTTTTGTATTTACGGTAAACAGAAATAAATATGAAGCCAGGGTTGTTGGCGGGGATTCTTTCTACGACCTGGCTGTTCTGGAATTTGTTGATCCGCCGGGAAATGAGATCGCCACAATGCGTTTTACAAACAAAGAACCGAAAATTGGAGAAAGGGTTTACGCTATTGGAAATCCGCTGGGTGAATATCCATATTCTGTTTCGGATGGGATCATCAGCGCCAAAAATCGTGTGCGAGGCGGATTTACCGGGAAATTCGGATTTTTACAAACAACGGCCACCCTTATCTGGGGTAATAGCGGCGGCCCGCTGATCAACGAAAAAGGCGAAGTGGTTGGCGTGAATTCACAAATTGCCTTTGCTAATTTGCCCGATGGAAGCCAGATACTGCAATCCCAGATCAACTTTGCCCTGGAGGCTGATATATCAAAAAAACTGATCAAAGATATACTCGAAACAAGCGGACGTGTGAAAAGAGCATATTTGGGTGTTGAAATTTCGCAATCCTATTCCTATGAAAAAGTAGGCTATGACAGCTATTCCTATTTTGAGATAGATGAATTACCCAAATTATCAGCTATACTTAAAGGTTCACCGGCATATTCAGCGTTATCAGGAAAAATCGGTGAATATATTTCCACCATCAATGGTAAAGAAATAAATAACCTTGAAGAGGCCCTTGGTGAACTGGAAAAAGTACAACCCGGACAAAAGGTAAGCTTTACTTTTACCGATGGGTACCGCACTTCTACAACAAGTGTTACAACTTCAGAATTAACAAACAAAAAACTGATGGATCTGGCTCGTTATGTGCTGGATAAAAATCCCGATATTACCGTTGATTACAACCACCCCCAGGTTTCATTCACCATGGGAAACAACGATATGTATCATTACGAGCAACAGCAGAAAAGATACAGGCAAAACCACAGAAGCGGTTATTCCCCGCAAAAATATTTTATCCTGGCTGCCGGTATCCATGTTGAAGGAAACCCGAATATGTGGGTCGTTGAAGATTTTGAAAACCTGGGAGCTGCTTTAAGATTATCCGGTATGGCCGGTTCTATTGATTATTATGTGTTGCCTGCCGGCGGTTCTGAGGATGATGTTCAGGTAGCACGTCAATATTTATCAGGTAAAGAAGATATTTTACAATCAACGCTTTGGTATTAATAAAAACAAATTCGCCATGAAAACAATGTTTATAAAATCAATCGCAGTATTGTTTTTACTGCAATTATTAAATGTTAGTACATATGCTGACAAAGACCCTCAAAAACATGCTTTGATCATTGCAGTTGCTGATTACCCGGAAGAAGGCAAATGGCCGGATATCAGTTCTGATAATGATATTGCACTTATTAAAGGCGCCTTGCTCAGACAAGGATTTGATGACGGAAGCATCAAAATTATTGTTGATGAACAGGCGCAAAAAGATGGGATTGTAACAGCCCTTGAAGATTTAAAAAACAATGTTAATGAAGGAGATATTGTTGTTATTCATTATTCGGGACACGGACAGCAAATCCAGGATGATTCGGAAGATGAACTTGACGGCTGGGACGAAGCACTTATCCCCTGGGATGCTCAGATCCGTATGACTGACATCTATAAAGGTGAAAAACATCTTAGGGATGATGAAGTGAAGCTTTTAACAGATGATCTGAGAGCCAAATTAGGCCCGGATGGCAATCTGCTTTTGATTCTAGATGCCTGCCACTCTGGCACCGGTAATCGTGGCGATTTGGCAAAAACAAGAGGAACCGACATCAAATTCAGTGAAGAAGGCTACACTCCTCCAAAAAAAATGGATGAAGCCAATTTTGATGAGTTTTCGAAGGAGGAAAGCAAAGAACTTGCACCCATGATTACCATGAGCGGGGCAGGCCAGCATGAGCTGAATTACGAATACTATGATTATGAAAAAGATTCTTCCTATGGTTCTTTATCCTATGCTGTTAGCCAGGTATTATCCAATGCTGATGAAAATTCAACCTATCGCAGTTTGTTTGATCAGATAAAAATTAAGATGAGCACCATCGCTCCTCGTCAATCTCCTCAAATAGAAGGTGATGTGGACTATCTCTTGTTCAGGGGAGAAGTGATTAAGCCGGAACCTTATTATATGGTTACCGAATTTTATGACAGTAAAAATGTAACGATTAATGCAGGTAATCTGATGGGAATTTATGACAGCTCTGAAGTGGCATTTTATCCTGTCGGGACTTTTAAACCTTATGAATCGTCGCCTGTTGCTGAAGGAGTGATCGTTTATTCTTCGGCTATTGAAAGTGATGTTGAGCTTAAAGCTGAAATAGATGAGGATGCTATTAGAAATACCTGGGTTTATATTACCAAACAAAACTTTGGCGACCTGAGTTTAAAAGTAAAGTTTGACATAAATAATAAGGAGATGAATGAAAAGCTGATGGCAGAGCTGGTAAAATTTCCGAGGGTGGATATTGTTGACGATCATGCTGATCTGGTGATAGAAATGAACAATGAATTTACAAGGGGAAATCAATTGCAAATGATCACCAAAGATGAAATGGAACTTTATTCAGCAGAAGTTAATGCAGATAATGCCATTGAAGATATTGTAGATGATGTTCTTGAAAACATTTCTTATTTCATGCAGGTAAATCTTCTGAAAAAAATTGAAATGAAATATGAAGACCTGGATGTAACAATAGAAATTCTTCCGGTTACCGTTAAACGGGCAGGAAGAAGGTATGTGGTTGATGAATATCTGGATATTAAAGACATGCAAACACGAGGTAACGAAATCGTTTTTACGGATAAAGACCCATTCAAAATCAAAATTAAAAATGACGGGTATAAAAAAGCCTTTTTTCAATTGATTGATATAAGACCTAATAATGAAGTTTCATTACTCTACCCGGCCACGGATGACCCCAGGCCACCTGCCGAATTTGTTATTGGTCCCGGAGAAGAAAAAGAGCTGAAACCCATCTTTGTTTTTAAAGAACCTTTTGGGAAAGAGTACATAAAAATGATTGCAACTGAAAAGCCAATTGATCTTCGTTTTATAATAAAAACACGGGGGGATGATACAAGAAGCAACGTTTCACCTTTTGAGCAACTGCTAAAGGAAAGTTACAAGGGAACACGTGCGGAGCCTTTGAGTGTTCCACCCGGATCAGCTACGGTCTATACTATTCCTTTAAAAGTTGTTGACGCAAAAAAATAGACAGGATCACATGAAGCGATTTTTTCATAAGGACGTACTTTTTTCAACTTTGTTTGTTTTTTTGGTGATGTATATCCTGAAATTGTTCATCTTCAATATACATTTCCTTGATCCCATTGCCAATTCACTTAAAGATTTCGAATTTACCGACATTTATTATTCAAGGCTTAAAGACAAGGATAAAAGTGCCCTTGATACGAATATTGTAATTGTGAATATTGCTTACAATTCAAGGGAAGAAATTGCGAAACAAATAAGGGCGTTACAGCAATATCAGCCCAAAGTGATTGGTATTGATGCCACATTCGAAGAAGCAAGAGGAACCGGACCGGATTCTTTGCTGGTTGCCGTTTTAAAAAATTCTGACAATATTGTACTGGCTTCTTATTTTGGATATGATAAAGAAGAAGGTGAGGATATCAACAAATATGTTCGATCAGCAGAGAAATTCAGTAGCAATGCCAGGGAGGGATTTGTTAACTTTCCATCACTTGAAAGTCAGAGTACAATCAGAACCTTTACCGTAATGGCCGGATACAAGGGACAGAAACATCTGTCCTTCCCGGCCAGAATTGCAGAGTTTTACAATCCGAAAGCCTACAAAAAACTATTGGAAAGAGGCAACATTTCCGAAACCATTAACTATAAGGGCAACAAAAACACTTATCTGATCTTTCCGGCTAACAAGGTTACACCGGATTTCACTCCCTTGCAAATCGTAAAAAATAAAATCGTTTTAATGGGTTTTACAGGTCCGGATGATGGTTCGGTCGTATTGGAAGACAACCACTTTACACCCTTAAACCATAAATACAGCGGACGTACTTACCCCGATATGTACGGCGTTTTGATACACGCAAACATTTTATCCACTATCCTTGATAAAGAATACATCAACAAAATGCCTTTTTGGCTCAGCTTGCTGATATCTTTTGTATTCCTGTACCTGAACATGTATTTTTTTATCAAATACTTCATACACAAACATATCTGGTATCATCTGTTTGCCAAACTGGTTCAGTTGATCATATCGGTTATTCTTGTTGGAATCGAGTTATACCTGTTTGCAAAATATCAATATAAAATTGACATGGCCATTTTCCTGATCCCGATCATTTTATCTATTGATGTTTTATACATCTACGACGAACTGGTTAAGTATTTAAATAAAAAATTCAATTATAAAACCTGGTTTCTGAAACATTGATATGAAAAAACTATCTCTTTTAACAATTCTGTTGAGTTTTACATGTTTTGCTTTTCCCCAGCAGGAACTAAGTGTATTTTTTTATTCCGGTGATATCAAATATAAAAATCAGGAACAGGAATGGAAAATGATTGATAAGCTTAACCTGAAACTAAGTCCTTCTGACAGCATTCATCTATCAGCGGGAAGTCAGTTATTCCTTATAAACAAAAAAGGAGATCAGGTATTGATAAGCAAGACAGGCAAATATCCGCTCACAGAAGTCATAAGTTCTTCATCGGATGATGGCGAAAATATCATTGCAGCTTACACCGGATTTGTTTGGGAAGAGTTCAGCCATCCACACAAAGACCTTGAGAAATACGCCGATAAATACATGAAAGAAAAAGGCGGTGTTTCCAGGGCAGCGAATATTCCTGAAATACTTTCTCCATTTTTAGGAAGTGACATCATTGATGATAAAATCTATTTCTCATGGAAAAATGAAGGTGATGTTCCATACACCCTTTCATTCTGGGATTCGGACAGGAATGGAAGAAAACTATTTGAATTGTCTATTAAAGATACACTTGTGATTATTTCCAGTAATTCTTTGTGGTTGCCAAAAAATGATATTATCTATTGGTCAGTTACCATCGAAGGAAAAAATCCCGTAAACTTTTTTCCAATTTCCATACTTGGTAAAAAAGAAAAACGGGAAATTGAAGCTGAAGTATCAAAAATTGAGAAAAACATGAAGGAAGCCAAACCTGAACTAATATGGCTGGTACTGGCTTCATTTTATGAACAGAATAATTTATTGCAACAGGCAAAATATGCCTATCAGAATGCGCTCGATTTTTCTTTAAATGATAAGAATATTGAAACGTATTATAAGCTTTTTCTGGCAAGAGTAACCCCCCTCAATAGCCCTGAATAAAACTTGTAACTTCCTTTAAAGATACCCTAAACAAAAGACACAAATAAAAGCAAGTATATAAAATAACAAATCACAATAACCAAATCACAAATAAATCTCAAATCTTAAATTTCAATGACCATAACATTATTCAAGAAGGCAAAACTTTCTGGTTTTGATTATTGAAGTTTGTTTTTTATTTGTTCACGATAGAAATTATCGGGATTGGTGCCTGATTTTGAAATTTAATTTTGTGTTCCGGAATTATTTATACATTTTTTTTACTTTTATAAGCGTAATTATCCCGTTTCAAAATAATAACCAAAACAAACCCTTATGTCAGAATATCACAAAAACATCCCGATCAAGGAATGGGCTGAGGACGACCGTCCGCGCGAGAAATTGCTCAGCAAGGGAAAAGCCTCCTTAAGCAATGCAGAATTACTTGCCATTATGTTAAGAACAGGAACCAGTAAACAAACAGCGCTTGATCTTTCAAAAAACATCCTTAAGGAAGTAAACAACAATCTGATCGAACTTTCAAAAATGACAGTCTCCGATTTCAGCAAATTCAATGGCGTGGGTCAGGCAAAGGCCATTACTATCATTGCAGCACTTGAACTTGGAAACCGACGCAGAATGTCGGAGGTTATGGAAAAAGAAAAAATTGGCAGCAGCAAGGATGTTTTCAATATGTTCAGGAATATACTTTCTGATTCACATTATGAAGAATTCTGGCTTTTGCTTTTAAACCGCGCCAACAAAATCCTGAGAACGATCAATATCAGCAGCGGCGGATTGTCGGGCACAGTTGCCGACCCAAAAAAAATATTCAAAATGGCGCTTGATAACAATGCTTCTTCCATTATTCTGTGTCATAATCATCCTTCAGGGAATATTAAACCGAGCGATGCCGATATCAAACTTACCAAAAAACTGACCGAAGCCGGCAAACTACTTGATTTACCTGTTCTTGACCACGTGATCATTGGTGAAGAAAAATATTACAGCTTTGCAGACGAATCAAAAATTTAAAATATAGTCTCAGTGTTCGAGGTTCATAAATAAGTATAATTTTGTAAAAAATAATCAAAACAAAATGATCAAAATTGTATCGGTTATCGGCGCACGCCCGCAAATTATAAAAGCAGCCGCCATCAGCAGGGCCATTAAAAACAAATATTCCGACAGGGTAAGCGAGGTTATTGTACACACAGGCCAGCACTACGACAAAAACATGTCGCAGGTCTTTATAGATGAATTGCAGATTCCTGAACCCGACATCAACCTGGAAACAGGCTCTGCGAGCCATGGCATACAAACAGCCCGGATGATCGAAGGAATAGAACGGGTTTTACAAGACATTGAACCCGATTATCTCGTTCTTTACGGTGATACCAATTCTACCTTATCAGGTGCAGTGGCTGCGGCTAAAATACATATTCCGGTTGCACATGTTGAAGCAGGCCTCAGATCATTTAATAAAAAAATGCCGGAGGAGATCAACCGCATAGTTTGTGACCACTCCTCTACCCTGCTTTTCACACCAACAAAAACAGGATACAACAATTTGCTGCGCGAGGGATTCCGGCCTGATAACAAGCCCCCTTTTACGATTGATAATCCTGCAGTTTTTCAATGCGGTGATGTAATGTACGACAACACCTTGTTTTTTTCTGAAATAGCCGATGAAAAATCTTTCATCATTGAACTTGTTGTTTCAACTTTTTCCATTAATTGTTC
>CAZTAW010000096.1:0-12201 GCA_964611705.1 uncultured Bacteroidales bacterium | reverse complement strand
TTCTTTAAATTATTTTTTATATGTTTTCTTTACACCATACAACAAATAATTCAAATCTCAACTGGCACCTCCAATTTCTTACCTTTGAAAAAACTTAATCCATGACACCACTTGCTGAACAATTACGGCCAAAAAGCCTTGAAGAATACATCGGACAAGAGCACCTGGTTGGTAAAAACGCCATCCTCAGAAAAGCCCTGGAATCAGGTAATATTCCGTCTATGATCTTATGGGGACCACCGGGAACAGGTAAAACCACACTGGCATACATCATTTCAAAACAGCTCAAGCGGCCGTTTCATACTTTAAGCGCTGTGAGTTCAGGCGTTAAGGATGTCAGGGAAGTGATCAACAGAGCAAAAATTGAGCTCAGTCCCATATTGTTTATAGACGAAATTCACCGTTTCAGCAAATCACAGCAGGATTCACTTTTAGGAGCTGTTGAAAAGGGTATTGTCACTTTGATTGGCGCCACAACCGAAAATCCCTCTTTTGAAGTGATTTCCCCACTGCTTTCGCGATGCCAGGTTTACATTCTGAAACCGCTTGAAAAAAAACATTTGCAGATACTTCTTAAAAAAGCAAAAGAACATCTTGAACAATCAAAAAAAATAAAAATTAATATAAGGGAAGATGAAGCGCTTTTCAGGATTTCAGGGGGTGATGCAAGAAAACTATTTAACGCCCTTGAACTTGTGGTGTATGCCGAAGAAGGCAAAAAGACAATCACTGTTACCAACAAAAAAGCGCTTGATATCATCCAGGAAAACCTCGCCATGTATGATAAAAAAGGGGAAATGCATTATGATGTGATCTCGGCTTTTATCAAATCATTACGTGGCAGCGATCCCAATGCTGCTGTTTACTGGCTTGCAAGGATGGTTGAATCGGGAGAAGATCCCAAATTCACTGCCAGGAGAATGGTTATCCTGGCCTCGGAGGATATTGGCAATGCCAATCCCAATGCCCTGTTGCTTGCCAATACCTGTTTTGATGCTATCAATAAAATCGGCTGGCCGGAAGGAAGGATCATCCTATCCCAAACTGCCATTTACCTCGCTTCTTCACCAAAAAGCAATGCTGCTTACCAGGCAATAAACGATGCCCAGGCTTCCGTGAAAAAAACAGGCGATTTGTCCGTTCCGCTTCCTATCAGAAACGCACCGACCAAACTGATGAAAGATATCGGTTACGGACAGGAATACAAATATGCCCACAGCTATGAAGGCAACTTTGCAGACATGGAATTCCTGCCGGAAGAAATCAAAGGGACAATGTTTTATAAACCGGGTAAAAATGCAAGGGAGGACGAGATCAGGAAGCGTTTGAAAAGCTTGTGGGGGGATAAATATAAATATTAACATTTTTTATTAGTTGGGTTGCCCGGCTTGCAACCAAGATTATTTAGATTTGCAACAAATGTTACTTTTTGAAAAATGGATATACCCGGCTTTTATAAGAAGCGCCACAAAGAACTTTCAGGGCAGGTAAGCAATAACAAGAATTATGCTCAGAAACTCGCCCTGTTCCGGCTCTTTTTGTTTATTGGTATTTTTATTGCCATCTATTTCACCATACCCATTCATTTTATCCTGGCTATCATAAGTGGCGTAGTCATTTTCGGACTTTTTATTTATCTGGTTGTTAAAGACATCACGCTCAAGAGAAAACGTGAATTTCTGCAACAACTAAAGAAAATCAATACCCATGAACTCCGCTTTTTAAATAATGATTTCGCCTTTGCGGAAGATGGAAATGAATTTGCAAACAAGGAACATCCCTATACTTCAGACCTGGATATCTTTGGGCCGGCTTCCATTTTCCAGGCCTTAAACCGAACGACAGGGCAAACAGGCAAAAAAATCCTTGCAGAATATCTGGTCGCCTTTTCAGGCAAAGAGGAGATCATTGCGAAACAGCAGGCAGTTAAAGAGCTTAAAAAGGAAGTTGATTGGAGGCAAAACATCCAGGCATCAGGTACAATCACAAACAATCAGGATTTTGATTCCGGTGAATTATTGCAATGGCTGAAATCTGAGAACAGTTTCTATGGTAAATCATGGGTTCCCTTTGTAATTAATATTTTACCGGCCGTTACATTGATATTGATCCCTTTAACTATCTTCCTGATCCCATCGGGATACCTGGTACTGATATTATTATTCAATTTCTGGATTGGATATTTATCCTTGCGCAAAATCAATAAAATCCACAACCAGGTCACACGGCAGGAAGAATACCTAAAATCATATTCCAATATACTCCATCAAATCGAGGAAAAACAGTTTGATTCCGCATTTTTGCAAGCGGTTCAGGAGAAAACAAAGACAGACAAAAAACCGGCCTCTTTCTGCATCAGGCAATTATCAAAAACACTTAACAAGCTGGATTACAGGCTTAATCTTTTATTTGCCATTCCATTGAATATGATTTTACTTTGGGATATCCGTCAGGCATATATTCTTGAGAAATGGAAAACCGGCTTTAGCAAACAAGTTGAAAAATGGTTTGATGCCATCGCTGAATTTGAAGCCATTTCTTCACTCGCCAACTTTGCCTTCAACAAACCCGAATGGATTTATCCGGCAATTGAAGACAAACACCTTACGTTTGAGGCTAAAAACATTGGCCATCCCCTGATACCTGAAGATAACCGGGTTGATAACGATTTCGGATTAACCGGACAGGGAAAGATTGCTTTAATCACGGGATCCAACATGTCGGGCAAAACCACTTTCCTAAGAACACTGGGTGTGAATATGGTTCTTGGGATGGCAGGCTGCCCGGTTTGCGCAGAATCACTGCACTTCTCCCCGGTTAAATTAATGACAAGCATGCGCATCGCCGATTCGCTCACGGAAAACACATCTTCATTCTATGCCGAACTGAAGCGCTTGAAAATGATACTGGATGCCGTAAAAAGGAAAGAAAAAGTGTTTCTGCTGCTTGATGAAATATTGAAAGGAACCAACTCAAACGACAGGCATACAGGTTCCAAAGCATTGATCAGGCAACTTGTAAAATATAAAGCAGCAGGCCTGCTTGCCACCCACGACCTCGACCTCTCAAACCTTGAAAAGGAAATGCCTCTACATATCGAAAACTATAATTTTGATGTACAAATTGAAGGAGAAGAATTGTTTTTCGATTACAAGCTTCATAAAGGGGTCTGCACCAGTCTCAATGCATCGGTTTTGATGAAGAAGATGGGGATAGAAATTTTGTATTCCTGGTAGTTAACCTAAGCGTATATGTTTTCTCAGGCATGTATTTTACTACCCAGGAATTGATGTAGCCTGTTCCACCGGTAAGCATGATTGTGTTTTTTATAAATAAGAGTAATTGTTTAAATATTTCGTATATTTGAAATCTGATTAAAAATACCAAAACCATGAAAAAGATTCTTTTCATTTTGCTACTATCTGCTTCCTTAACGGCAACAGGTCAGTTTAATCCGCCCATCAATTTTAGTTTTACTTATGATTATATTATGTTGGGCCATTCGGGATATTGTGCCGGTAACTGGGTTTACGGACCAACTTATTGTTCCCATTTTACCTGGGAACCACCAGACACAACTAATCCAAAGAACAATACTCCCGAATCCTACAATCTTTATTACTTACCTCTTGATGAAACAGATACAATCATTTTGGCCTCCGTACCTGATACAAACTTTGACATGGAGATCGGGATTATTGGAGATGTTTGGGTAACAGCAGTGTACACTAATCCCGATGGTGAATCCGAACCCTCAAACATCATAACCAACCTTGATCTTCCAATTACTGTTGATGAATACCAGGCACGGGACAGAATAAATGTTTTTTATGATGATCAACTGCAGCAAATTAGAATCACTAACAAGCAAGAAATTGCCAAAATTAAAGTTTACAATTACCAGGGGAAGTTAATTCTCACCCGGCAATCTCCGATTGATAATATTGACATGAAGCTACCCGGTAAAAGCCTTTACATAGTTGAAATACTTACTAATTACCAAAAACTTTTAAGAAAAAAAATCCTTAATTAAAACTTAAATGGACTTGTAATTTCATGTTCTGCATTTCTGCAAGCTAAGAAAGTAAACACCTATGCTCCATATCCCATACGACAAGAACAACGCTTCATATACCGATTCGGAACAGGTTTGCAATAATTGATCTTATGCTCCAATCGGTATAATTTGTCCCTTTTCAATGAATGTGATATTTGCAGATATTTTATTTTTGTTAACAGATACTTTAACATTATTTTTACATGCTAATGACGGTGTAACGAAGGTAATTTCCCGTTTATCCATCCTGATCTTTTTGATTATCTGCTTTTTGTCAATGATTATAACGTTTTTCGGATAACTTATTGGTAAAGGTGAGCGAAGAATAATCTCGAATGGAGCAGTATTATAAGCTGTTGAAAATGTTATTTTAACAGGATGTTTAATAAGCCTGTAATGCCTTGGCGATAAATCAACCTGATTTTCGATATCCGGGAAATCAGTCGAAAACCACAGCATGCCTGTCAGAGTGCCCGATTTTACCAGAAGTGAATGTAAAAAGCCGAAAAAAATAAAGTATTATGAATAGACAAAAAACGAGCCCCGCTTTTTTAAAAGGATTGTCAAATTAAAATGCAATGAATTCTTTTGTTAGAGGAATTTCTTTCTTTTCGGTTATATGGAAAACGCAAAATTTCAATTAAATTTGCACCCCCTTAGAAATTAAATGAATACGGAAAACAAACATATGGAAAATTTGAAACCGTCACCTACAGTGACCTTTCCAAAATGTATGCAGTTCAGCAAGTATTTCATTGCTTTAATTGACTGGGTTTACCGTCCGTTCAGGAAATATATCCCACATGAGACCTTTACATATGCTGCTACCGGTGGTTTTAACACAGCCCTTGATATTTTTCTTTATTTTATTTTTTACAATTTCATTATTCAAAAGCAAATCGTTGACCTGGGATTTGTGGCTATAAGCCCTTATATTGCTGCTTTTATCTTTGTTTTCCCCATTACCTTTACAACAGGATTCATGTTGGGGAAATATGTCACCTTTACAGAATCATTGCTGAGAGGTCGCAAGCAACTGTTCAGATATGGGCTAACAGTGGCCGGAGCTATTTTGTTGAACTACGTTTTATTGAAAATCTTCGTAGAATACATGCATATATGGCCTACCATTTCAAAGATCATAACAACCATATTTGTTGTTACATACAGTTACCTGATGCAACGATATTTTACATTTAAAACCGGACAGGTTTTAGCTCTTGATAAAAAACTTAAGGACAACAAAAACAAAACGAATGTTCATTGATGGTATGGACAAGGAAACCCTGAAAAAAAGAAACTTCGAAAACGAATTTACCTTTTCCGCAACACGCAGTAGCGGACCGGGAGGGCAGCACGTAAATAAATCCAGCAGTAAAGTTGAACTAAGATTTAACATCCAGGCCTCAAGTCTGTTAAGTGATGAGGAAAAAGAATTACTAATCCATAAACTTTCAGGAAAAGTCAATAATGAAGGTGAACTGATCATTACCTCTCAAATAAGCCGTTCACAGCAGAAAAATAAAGAAACTACGATTGAGAAGTTTTATACATTGGTGGGCAAAGCACTAACTCCTGCCCGAGAAAGAAAGAAAACAACACCGCCCAAATCGTCTGACCGCAAGCGATTGCAACAAAAACGCAAACAATCAGAGAAAAAAGAACAAAGAAAACCACCGGAGGTGTAATATTGGATTCCGGATTTCAGATTATTCCTGTTCTTCAATAAAAACTTCTTTCTTCATTAACATTCCTTTGTGGTATTCTTCACGTTTAACGGTTTCGGCCTGGTTGTTGAAGTACATCCAGATGCCATCTTTCATACCATCAACATATGTTCCTGAAATTATCACCACACCATCAGGATTATAGGAATGAAACAAACCCTGAAGATCCCCATCTTTGTATTTTGCTTTTACTTTAATTTTTCCATCAGGAAAATACTGCCGCCAGGGGCCGTTTTTCATGTCGTTTTTGTAGGTGACTATTTCAGCCGTATCCCCATTGGAGTAATATTTAACCCAAACGCCTTCTTTATTGTTATCAGTGTAATGTTCTATTGCAAGCAGTAATCTATTGTCATACTGGCTGTAATACCTCCATGTGCTGTCTTTTTCACGGTTTACGTATTTCCCTTTTGCCATCAAAAAACCATTTTTATGGTAGGTTGTGGTATATGATGATTGCCCTTTGTTGAATATTTTGCTAATGGCTTTCAACTCACCATCAGGATAGTAATACCTGAATTCACCGTAAGGAATACCATCGTTGAACTGACCTGTAAATTTTATCTCACCTCCTTCGTCGTATACTTCCCATTTGCCCTGCCTTTTACCTTCATCATCCACCCGGTTGAGATGCTGAGAAAAAAGCTCCTGTGTATAAGCGGTTGAAAATAGGCTTATTATGATCAGTAAAACAAAATAATTTCTCATATTTTTCATTATGATTGCATTATCATTGATGAAACGTAAATTTAGCGATTTTATTAAAGCTTCCGTAATTTATTCCATATTTTTGCAATGAAATTATTAACAGGAGGTGTTTTTGGATTCATATTCTTCAAAATTACTTGAACAGGCGGTGAATGAACTGGCCAGGCTTCCGGGAATCGGTAGGAAAACTGCACTCAGGCTGGCATTACACTTGCTTAAGCAGGATCAGCAGGAAGTGGAAACACTTGGCAACAGCCTGATCAAAATGCGCAATGATATTATTTTTTGCAAACATTGCCATAATATTGCAGATCAGGAAGTTTGTGAGATATGTAACAACCCCAAACGAGACAGTTCTGTAATTTGTGTGGTTGAAGATACACGGGATGTAATGGCCATTGAAAACACTTCGCAATACAACGGACTTTATCATGTTCTGGGTGGTATTATCTCCCCGATGGAAGGCATCGGTCCAGGTGAACTTAATATAAACTCACTTGTCACAAGATTAACTAAATACGATATCAACGAAATAATACTTGCCCTGCCCACAACAATTGAAGGAGATACAACAAGCTACTATATTTATAAAAAACTAAAGGAAGACGAAGTGATCATCTCTGCAATCGCACGGGGAGTTTCAATTGGTGACGAACTGGAATATGCTGATGAAGTAACACTGGGCAGGTCAATCCTCAACAGAACGCCATATAAAAGTGGGGGAGGGAGTTAGCGGATGCTGTATTGTTGGGTTTTGAACGGAGAATCCAGGAATAATCTTAAAAATAAGTTTTATTCCTCTCCAAACAAATTAAGTTGATTTTCGGTGACGTAATACTCCTCTGGTACTTTATGGTCGAAATTTTCAATGTATTTTTTGATTGATTTTTTAATAAGCTTGTTTGGTGTGGTTTTTCGGGCCTTGCAATAATTCAGCAACGACCTCTTTTGCCTTCGCGTAAGCTTAAAAGTCACATTACTGTATTTTACTTTCTTTCTTTTCTTTGAAGCCATAACTAAACTTTTGTCCGAATTTAGGACAATTTCTTCAAAAGAAATGATCAAAATATAAACATCATCCCATAAGCGTCTCAATATCAAAAATCAACCTGTTTGATAAATTTCCAGCACTTTCTTTTGAAGTACTTTCCGTATAAATCCTGATTATAGGCTCTGTATTTGATTTACGCAAATGAACCCATGAACCTTCAAATTCAATCTTCACACCATCAACCGTATTCACCGGTTTATCACTGTATTTTTCTTTTACCTTATTGAGTATGGCATCCGTATCCATGTTTTCACGGAGCTGGATTTTCTTTTTTGCCATATAATAATCAGGATATTTTGCCCTGAGTTCTGAGCATTTTAGCCCCGATTTAGCCAGGTAAGTCAGGAATAATGCTATACCAACCAGGGCATCCCTTCCGTAGTGTAATTCAGGATATATGATTCCGCCATTGCCTTCACCTCCTATAACGGCATTTACTTCCTTCATTTTTTCAACCACATTCACTTCCCCTACTGCGGATGCATAATAATCGCAGCCTGCTTTTTCGGTAATATCCCTTAAAGCACGTGTAGAGCTCAAATTGGAGACCGTACTGCCTTTTTTATGCTGTAAAATATAATCCGCAACAGTAACCAGGGTATATTCCTCACCAAACATTTTACCTTGCTCTGTGATGATGGCCAAACGGTCAACATCAGGATCAACGACAAAACCAATATCAGCATTACTTGATTTGACAAACTCACAAATCTCTTTTACATTTTCAGGTAAGGGTTCGGGATTATGCGGAAAGATACCATTGGGTTCACAATAAATTTTATCAACTTTCTTAACTCCAAGCGCCTCAAGCAACCCGGGGAGCGCAATTCCTCCTGTTGAGTTGACTGCGTCAATTGCCACCCTGAACCTGGCCTTTTTTATAGCCTTTACATCAACCAGTGGCAATTTTGTAATATGTTCTATATGGGTAGTAATATAATCTTCATCAAATTCATAAGAACCCAGTTCATCAACTCCTGAATACTCATAATCATCATCTTCTGCCAGCTTTAAAACCTGTCTTCCTTCTTCAGCAGAAATAAACTCACCTTTTTCGTTAAGCAGTTTTAGGGCGTTCCATTGTTTGGGATTATGGCTGGCTGTTAAAATAATGCCTGCATCCGAAGCTGAATCCGTTACTGCCATTTCAACTGTGGGAGTGGTTGATGGTCCTATGTCGAGTATATTCACTCCCACGCTTTGTAAGCTTCCCACAACCAGGTTATTCACCATTTCACCAGATATTCTGGCATCCCTGCCAAGAACAATGGTTGGGTTTGATTTTCCTGACCTTTCTTTAACAAAACGGGAAAATCCCACACTGAATCTGATTATATCAAAAGGGGTAAGATTTTTACCGGTTTTGCCACCTATTGTTCCCCTTATTCCTGAAATTGATTTTATTAATGTCATCTGATGTTTTTTTTTGCAAAGTTAAAATTTTGTGTATTCCTTATAAAGAGTTATCAAATAGATAATAATATAAATGGTAAAAAAGAAATATAATTTCTACTAACCAACAAAAACAGTTGAAAATTACCTTTAAATTTTCTCTGACAGTAATCTTTTTATACTTTTGTAACGATCATGTGAAAAAGATCATGGTCATTGAAATCTATGAAGGACTTTTACAACGACAACTACGAGCAGGAGATGGCAGCGCTGATCAGACGTTTTGAAAGTATGCTTGAAAACAACAGGTACTACTTTTTTGATGTTGACGAATTTGAAGAAATCATTGATTTTTACCTTGAAAAAAGCAATATGAAAAAAGCCTGGGAAGCTATTGACTCGGCAAGTGCACAGCATCCAACCAACCCTGTTATCATGCTTAAAAAGGCGCATTATTTCATCAACCTTAACAAACCCAAGCAAGCACTAAAATTAATGGATGAAGCCGAAGGTTTAGATCCATCCAACACGGATCTCTATATCACAAAAGCCTCATTATACAGTTACCTCCGGGAATACGAAAAAGCCATTGACAACTACGAAAAGGCACTTGAATTCTCGGAAGAACCGGAAGATATTCTTGCCAACATTGCTTTTGAGTATGAAAATATCGGTAATTATGATAAGGCCATTGATTTTCTAAAAAAAGCCCTCAATGCCGATCCTGAAAATGAAGCCATTGTGTATGAGCTTTCTTTCTGTTTTGAATTCGGTAATAAATCGGAAGAAAGCATAAGCTTTTTCCAGGAATATATTGATAAGAAACCTTATTCCAAAGCAGCCTGGTTTAACCTGGGAGTTGCGTTTAATAATCTTGAACTTTACGAGAAAGCTATTGATGCCTACGATTATGCCATTGCCATTGACGATAAGTTTGCATCCGCATATTTTAATAAAGCCAACTCACTGGCCAATCTGAATTTATATAAACAGGCTATTCGGGTCTACAAGGAAACTTTTGCTTATGAAAAGCCCGATGCCATGACATATTATTACATCGGGGAATGTTACGAAAAAACCGATGAGTATAACAAAGCACTTGAATATTACAAAAAAGCCACAGAGATTGACGATAATCTGGCTGATGCATGGATGGGTCTGGGCATTGCTTACGAAGAAACCGGAAACACTACCATTGCGCTGAAATGCGTTCATCGCGCGCTGAAGCTTGATCCCATCAATGCAGAGTTTTGGTTTTACTATGCCGATATTCTTTACAAAGCCGACAAGCTTGAGGAAGCTCTGCAATCATTCGCCAAAGTAACCGAGCTTGACCCCTACCACCCTGACATCTGGCTTGATTATTCAAATGTATATGCCGAAAACAAAAATGTTAAGAAAGCCATTGATATTATCCGTAAAGGTATTGAATACCAGCCCGATAATGCCGACCTGTATTTCCGTTTGACCGTTTACCTCATCAACCAGGGAAAAACAAAGGAAGCATACAGGAATCTTTCCCATGCCTTGAATATCAACTATGAAGGCCATATTCAGATATTCGAATATCAGCCAGGACTCAAGAATAATTATTATCTTCTTGACATCATTCAATCAGCAAAACCAGGTAAAAAGATCATTTCCCGGAAGAAGTTTTAATCCGCCTGAGGCGGACAAGGGTTAATTCCCCGCCCCTTGGGGCGTTTTTAAGTACTCCATTTAATACCCCGCTGCTCTGCGGCGGGGTAGTTTATTAAATCTTTCATTATTTGGGATTAATCAGAAACTGTTAATAAAGACAACAAATATTTTGAGTAAACTTTCCGGTCAATCCATTCCACTCCGCTGAATCGCTCGTTTATTAGGAAGCATTAGTTGTGATCTGGCTGCTACAACAGGTATCCATGATGGAGAAGCACTTACCAAACAGTTGCTGGCAGATGCAAAAGCTGTAGTGATTGCCTCCACACTATATACCAATGGAGAGGAACAAATCGAGATCATGCTCAATGAACTTAAAAAACGGAAGGAGGAAAAAAAATTTGATGCTTTGAAAGATTTTCAGGGTAAAATGAGCCGCAAAAGCAATAACAACCCGGCTGTTTACGAACGCATACAATTCATGAAGTTTTATACCGATCCGGAACAGGTTTGCAATAATTGATCTTATGCTCCAACTGGTATAACTGCATCTAACAGAAAAATGCCTGGCATTTTTTGTAAGATTCAGTATAGCGGGGAATTCTGATATTTTTTAAACAAACTGAATTACTGCTTCGTTTTTTATATTTTTGCCCTCTTAATAGCAAAACCATCAGATGAAAGCATTTATCTACAACATCCTGAAAGGGATTGCAATGGGGGCAGCTAATGTAATTCCCGGTGTTTCGGGAGGAACCATAGCGTTGCTTACAAATATCTTTGAACGGCTGGTTGATTCGATCAAGTCATTCAATCTAAAAGCATTCAAACTGCTATTCAAAGGAAAATTCAAAGATTTCTCTGCGCATACTGATTTCCGGTTTTTGATCTCGCTGCTGCTGGGTATTGTCATCGCGATATTTACCCTGGCCAAATTGCTTGAATTTCTTTTCGAGAAATACCCGATTTTGGTCTGGGCATTTTTCTTCGGGCTAATCCTGGCATCCGTATATTTTATTGGCAAGAGAGTAGACAAGTGGATTTTAAGTGTTATTGTTACCGGGCTTATTGGAGCCGCAATCGCTGTTGTGATTACAGTCTTGAACCCAGCTCAGGAAAATGATGCCATCTGGTACGTTTTTATTTGCGGGATGGTGGCTGCATGCAGCATGATATTGCCAGGTTTATCGGGTTCTTTCATACTGATTTTGATGGGCAATTATCAACTGGTCTGGATTGAATCTGTGAACAACCTCGACATGAAAATACTGATCCCACTTGTACTGGGTGCAGGATTCGGGTTACTGGGATTCTCATATTTGCTTTCATGGGTTTTTAAAAGATTCAAGGATCAAACCCTTTCACTGCTTACGGGCTTTATTATTGGTTCGCTTACGGTACTATGGCCATGGAAAGAAACAATAACCGAAGCCCAACAACCTGTGAAACAAATACTGATTTTACCTGATCCTTCCGAACACTCGCATTATTTCTGGTTTTCTATCGCCTTAATGGTTATTGGATTTCTAAGTATCTGGATACTTGAAAAGATTGCCGGTAAAAAAGATTGATCCAGCATTTGTGAGGTATCGGACCGCCAGCCGGGCGCGGTGCGTGAAATATAA
>CAZTAW010000095.1:12011-12267 GCA_964611705.1 uncultured Bacteroidales bacterium | reverse complement strand
TTTAGTAATTGTGTAAGTGTTTTGCGGTTGAAATGAAATAAATGTCGAGGTAGATCATATCCAGCCCAGTACTTCTTGTACAATTTTGCATCATGGGATCTAAAGTTCGGCAATGCAATAATTAAAACACCATCCTTTTTGAGCGTATTTGCTAATGCTGATATTAATTCCCGCAGATTGGGGATATGTTCCAGAACATGCCACAATGAAATCACATCATATTTATTTGTATGATCAGATAAGCAACTAAAACGCT
>CAZTAW010000095.1:0-12001 GCA_964611705.1 uncultured Bacteroidales bacterium | reverse complement strand
ATTTTTATTTTCTGAAATTTTCCTTGCTTTATCATTGGGCTCAACTCCGGTAACCATCAATGATTTCTTTTTACAATATTTCAGAAATTCACCGGTTCCACAACCATAATCAAGTATACTGCCTTTGTTTGTGTATTTTTTTATTATTCCATATTTTCTACCTAAAGAAATTTTTCGTACAAAACAATAAAGAAATGAAAACAAAGATTTTGATTTATTTCCATGTGATAAGTATTCTTCGGTTTTATAATAATTTGATAATTCATCCGGTTCCGGTTGAGGCCATGTTATGCGTAAACCACAATAATTACAGCTATAAATATCAAAGTCTTTTCCCGTATAAAAATAATCTTTGCTTCTCAAGACCAATTCATAGGAATTTTTTTCGCAAACCGGGCATTTCATTTTAATACACATAATATTGGTTTCACGTGGAACGTTTTTTACTTACCTGCCCAAAAAAATTGTTAATACCGATATATCTGCTGGTGACACACCACTAATTCTTGCTGCCTGACCAATTGTTTTTGGTTGAATTCTTGAAAGTTTTTCTCTTGCTTCAAATGACAAAGATTTTAATTTTTTATAATCCATGTTATCTTTTAGTTCAACATTTTCAAGTTTTTGAAGCTTTTTAGCCGTATCTTTTTCTTTGTTAATATAACCCTCATATTTTATCAGTATTTCTACTTCTTCAAGGATTTCTCTGTTGTCTAACTTTTTATTATCTATAAAGTTTTTAAGACGCTCCGAGCTATTAATTAAATCATAGAGGTTAATTTGTGGTCTTAATAAGACAGTAGAATATTTTACTTTTTGCTTTAGTTCTTTTGTTTCGTTCTTTTTTAAAACCGGATTAATTTCTTCTGGTAATGCGCTTTCCTTTTTTAGAAAATGAATTGCGCAATGAACTTTCTCCTTTTTTTCTTTTAGTGCTTTCATTCTCCTTTCAGGAATAAGTCCAAGTTCATATCCTTTGGGTGTTAATCTCATGTCTGCATTATCCTGTCTTAATAAGATTCTGTATTCAGCTCTGGATGTAAACATCCTATATGGCTCATCCACACCTTTTGTTATTAGATCATCAATTAATACACCAATGTAGGCATCGGATCGCTTTAAGATAAATGGTTCCTTATCATTTATTTTTAAATGAGCATTTATTCCTGCTATCATTCCCTGCGCGGCAGCTTCTTCATAACCCGTAGTTCCATTTATCTGTCCTGCGAAATATAAATTATCAATGATTTTCGATTCAAGTGTATATTTCAATTGTACGGGTGGAAAATAATCATACTCTATAGCATAACCCGGTCTGAATATTTTAACATTCTCAAAACCCGGTATGTTTTTCAGCGCTTCATATTGAATATGGTCAGGTAATGAGGAAGAAAATCCGTTAAGGTAGTATTCTATAGTACTCCAACCCTCCGGCTCCAGAAATAGCTGATGAGAATCTTTTCCAGCAAATCTTTCAATTTTATCTTCTATTGATGGGCAATATCGCGGTCCTGTGCCCTCTATTCTTCCTTCAAATAATGGTGAATCTTTAAATCCCTTTCTTAATACTTTATGCACTTTCAAATTTGTAAAAGCAAGAAAGCAACTCCTTTGCTTTTCTATTGTTTTGCTAGTAATATAAGAAAATTTACCTGGTTTCTTATCTCCTTTTTGTTCTTCAAGTTTCGCATAATTAATGCTCCTTCCATCAATTCTTACAGGTGTACCCGTTTTCATTCTTTTAGCAATAAAACCATTCTGCACTAATTTTTCAGTTATTCCATAAGATTCACTTTCCCCTATTCTTCCCCCCTTAAAACTTTTTTTTCCTATATGAATTGTGCCATTTAGAAATGTACCATTTGTAAGAATTATGGTGTTTGCATATATAAAATGACCCATCTGAGTAATTACTGCTTTTACCTTCTTTCCTTCTATTATTAAATCAACAACCATATCCTGCAGAAAATCCAGGTTTTTTGTTTTTTCTAATATTTCCCTGTACTTTATCGAGAACATCATTCTGTCATTCTGTGATCGGGGACTCCACATAGCAGGCCCTTTTGATCTGTTTAGCATCCTGAATTGTATCATTGATTGATCACTGACTATTCCTGCATAACCTCCCAATGCATCAATTTCTCTTATTATCTGACCTTTTGCTATTCCTCCCATTGCAGGATTGCATGACATCTGTGCAATATTTGCCATATTCATCGTTATCAGCAAAACTTTGGATCCCATATTGGCTCCTGCTGCCGCTGCTTCACTACCTGCGTGGCCTGCACCTACAACTATAATATCATATCTTGTAAACATCATTTATGTTTCACGTGGAACTAATTTCTTATAAACTTCAGGTATTCTTCTTCTTTCTCTTTCATTATATCACGATCTTCTTCACTGTAATCCAAATATCCAACCACATGTAGCGCACCGTGAATTATAACTCTATTGAGTTCATGTTCAAACTTTTCATTGTAATCACTTGAATTAATTTTTACTGTTTCGATGCTTATGTATATTTCTCCTATCTTTTCTTCTGTATAATAGAATGAAATAACATCTGTCTCATAATTTCTCTTTAGGAATTCTTTGTTAATCCTTTTTATGATTGCGTCTGTACAAAAAACTATATTAATCTTATCCAATTTTTTTTCACTATCTGCAATTATCTTTCTTACTAATCTTTCTTCTTTTTTTTTTCCATTTAGGGTATAGTTTATTCCTTCCGTGAAAAAATTAATTTCCGGTTTTTCTTTCATTTTCATTTCTGATATTAATGGGCTTTTCTTTTCTTCTTAAGGTAGCTTGAGTATGCTTTTTGACGCAATTTACCTTTACGTTTTGTGACTTCTTCAATTGCAAAGCTCATTGCAACTTCATCTTCATTAAACTCTATCTCGTCACATAGTGTTTTAATCAGGAATATGCTTCTCTCCTCTTTTTCGATAAGATAATTTTCCTGATCTACGCTGTAAAATTTTTTGATTACTTCTTCCTTAAATGTGCAACCTTTCAGTACAAATACTATATTTTCTTCTTTTGTCTCAAATATCAGTATTAGTTTATCTCCTGATGATTCTTCTTCCTTATCAATTACAATTTTGAACAATTCTGTAACTGCCAGAACAAAATTTCCAAAATAGTTATCATTTATGTTGTATTTTTCACATACTTCTTCTATAAAATTTTCAACCTTTATGAGTGATTGAACTCTCTTTTGGATAATAACTTTCTCTTTATTTTTCATCCTCAGTTAAATATTCGTATAAATATTTTTGTGCTTTTTCCTTGTAATATTCCTTTAGTTTTGGACTTAATTTTCTTAATAGTTCCTCTTCAGAATAATCTCCACTTTTATACTCAATTTTTGGATTAGGGTTACTTATTTCATAAGTTTTTGCTTCTTCAGATTTTCTTTCTTCTGATTTGTCACGTTCTCTATGAGCCTTCTCTGATTTTAACAATCTTGTTAGTATATCTTTTTGCCGTTTGATTGTTTCATCGTTGATGATTTTGTTGATGATTTCTTCTTCAGTTTTTTCCATATCTTCATACGCCTTTTTCAATCCTTTATCAAACTGTCCTTGCCCATTAAGTTCGTCCATATATTCCTGCAACTTTTTCCGGATCAACTCTTGTTCTGCAGCCATTCGCGCAAACTGCTCGCTTAATCCTTTTTTGTGAGTGTTGCCTTTACTACCTTCTCCTTGCATCTGCTTCTTTAATTCTTCTATCTGCTTGTTGAGTCTTTCCTGCATATTACCAAAGCTTTCATTTCCCTTCTGTTGTCCCTGTCCGGGTTTCTGGCAAGAACTATTACCCGGCATCCTGTTATTCATGTTCATATTCGACTTCATTTCATTTAATGATTCAGCAAGAAATAAAGCTAAATTATTTAATGATGTCATTATAAACTGTTGCTTTGTACCTCCTTTTTTAATATCCCTTTGACTTAAATTTTCATTTATTTTCTCTGTTCTCTCTCTAATTTTTCTAATTTCCTTTGTAATAACAGGTTTAACCAGGAGATTTCTTTTTGCAATTGCATTGAGTGAATCTTCTATTAACTGTATTTGTTCTCCGATTTCATTTTGCTTTTGCAGAATATTAACATATTTTGGATCCCCTTCCTTTATTCCTAAAAGCATATTCATCAGTACTTCCTGATCGAATGATACTTTTAGTACATTCTCAAGCAATCCTCTTATTTTAGTTATATCTTCACCTTGCTGCTGTTCCATCGCTGATTTCATTTGCTTGAATATATTAAGTATCTCGTCCATCTTCTGTGAAGCATTTTTCTGTGATTGTGAAGCTCTTTTGTTATTTGATTTTTTTAACTGTTTTAAGCTCTCTGCTAAATTTGTTTTTGTTTCATTTTTGATTGATCCCTCTGGAAATTCAAAGTTTTCTTCTAATTCTTCATTTAGCTTTTCCATCGCTTCCATATCTTTCTCGAGTTTTTTGAAATCATTCATTATCTCTTCCTGTGCTTGTTTCAACTCTTCATTTGATTTTGACTTATTTTCAGTTTCCTTGGTAAGATTTTCCTGTTGTTTTTTCAAACTATCCAGTTCATTGACCATTTCATTGAGTTTTTGCTCAAATTGAAGTTTTTTCAGCAGATTTATATTTCTGTCTAATTTCTGTTCCATCTCCTCATTACTCATCTTCATTTTCATCATCATCTCTTTCATTTCACTTTTGTCCATTTCATTTAACAAACGCTGTAACTCTTCCATAAGTTTTTTTGTCTCGTCATCCAATACATTATCCATTAGTTCCTGCAGCTTTTTTTGTTTCTCCAAAATTTTATCGTCTTTCATCAATTCCTTTTCTTCTCTTTCTATCTTTTGCTTATTACGTTTTTCCAGATTTTGAATATTTTTTTGTAGTTCTAATTGTTGCTTAAATAATTCTTCAATTCTTTTTTCCTCTTGCCAATTGAAATTTTCTCCTCCCTGCAATTTTTTCAGGTATTCCTCAAGATTTTTATTGATTTTACGTATTCCTTCCAGATTTTTTTTCATTTCTTCTTTTATATCATTGGTTTCTTTGTTTATTTCCTTCTCTATTTCTTCTTTTGTTTTTATGATATATGAGAATTTTTTTGATTCCTTACATTTTTTACCATTCACTTCATCATTATCACAAACCTGAAAATGATATGTAATTTCCTGACCGGGTAATAAATTAAACTCCTGAAAATTTATTTGATACATGAAAGTTTGTTCTCTTCTATTTTTATCTACCATAAGATTTTTTGTTCCCTTTTCATATATTTTACCATTCTGATTTTTTATCTCAAAAATGAAATCAAGTTCACTGAAACCATAATCATCCTGTATTAAGCCATTAAAGAACCTTCTGACTCTTTCCGTACTATCAGTGTATTGATGAACATTTATACTTGGGTATGCATCTCTTATTACTTCAATTCTGTATGAAATCGAATCATTCTTTTCTAAGTTTTTATTCTTTACAAAAAAAGCATAATTCTGCTCATTTATGATAGTTTTTTTTATCTCAAATACATTACTTCCTGACTTTCCTATCAGGGCTTTATTTTTTTCCATATAATGAATTAATGAATCAGCGTTTTTGGTATAAATTTTCCATCTTATATTTGTTCCTTCAGGTACTATCAAATCTCCAATATTTTTAAATTTTTTTCTCTTTTTCCTTGTATAATCAGGATACTCAAGAAAGGTCTCAAATTCTATAATTAATGGCTTTGGAACTACTTTTAATAAATATTTTTTACTAACCACCCTCCCACTTTTTATCTCAAATCTTACATCTTTTGCTACATTTTTTAACTGATGTGTTAAAATATTTGTTTCTTGTTTCAGTTTGTATTTCCTATTTTCATATTCAATGAATATTACATCAGGTTTAACTTTTCCAGTTACTTTCACTTTTACAGTGAAATCCTCATTTTTTAAAGCTTTTAAGTTATCGTTTACCAACTCAAATGTAAATGGTTTTGGTTTTTCGTAGGTTGTATTATAGTCAATAATTCGTTGTGCCGGACTGGTAATTATATAAGGACTGAAAATCAATAGTATGATCAGAATAAGTACTCCTGGCAGCAGGTATTTAAATAATTTTTTACTTTTCTTTAAATTAACAGCTTTTTTGAAATTAACAATTCTTAAATCTTCTTTCTTTTGTTCAATACTCGCTTTTAAGACTTCATACTGCTGTTTATTTATTTTATTCATTTCCATTAGCTGCAGCAAATTGAGGAGTTTGTCACTGACTTCTGGAAAAAAATCCCCTATAATTTTTGCTGCTTTTTTATAGGTGAGTTCCCTACCTATCCTTAGTATTTTTAATATCGGTATTATGACCATCCATATACCCAATAAGGTCACTATAATAATAAATCCAAAAAACATTGATTTTCTTATCCTGGTATCAAACCATGAATAATATTCAATAACATTCAACAACAAAAATACTATAATTAGTATTGCCAGACTAATAATTACACCGCGTATTATTTTGTTAAAATAATACTTCCTAACAAATTCTTCAATTTTTTGAATAATTGCATTTCTTTTTCTCATTCTCCAATTCATCTTTATGCATTTTTAAAACGTTTATTCTCTGGCATTATTTTTACTACTTTTGATAAAGCTAATCAATTCTGTTTTTAATGAAATTATTGAATTCATTTTTCATTTTTCTGATTTTTTTTATTTTTTCCTTTCGTTCCTCAGTACAAAATATTCCTTCTCAAAACATTTATTCATCATGCTCTCACGCTAAATCAATTACCTTAACAAGCAAACCATCTTACGATCATCACCCCTTGCTTTTTAATTATAATGTCAAGTTTTATTTTCTTGATCTCGAAGTAGAAAACAATACTACTTTTCTAAAAGGCAGGGTTCGCATTGATGCTTTAGTTACCTGGACATTTTTAGATACTTTCGCCATCGAACTTACTGACGCCTTAAATGTTGATTCTGTACTTTTTAATAATTCCCTTCATTCTTTTTTACATAAGGATGAAATCATTCTTATTCCTTTAGAAAATGCTTTATCTGAAAATGACTTATTTAGCGTTGAACTTTTTTACCAAGGAAATCCGAATACCTCATCACGCATTTTCTCAGGAATATCCACAGCTTATTCAGAAGACTGGGATATTAATGTAACCTGGACACTTTCCGAACCTTTCAGTGCAAAAGACTGGTGGCCTGTAAAACAGGTTTTGGAAGACAAAGCTGATTCTGTATGGGTTTTTCTTACAACCGATTCGTTAAATAAGGCAGGTTCCCAAGGTATCCTTACTGATGTACGCAACATGGATAATGGAAAACTAAGATATGAATGGAAATCCAAATATCCTATTGATTACTATCTAATTTCTTTTTCTGTTAGCGACTATCAGGACTATAGTATGTATGCCCACCCTAAGAACCTACATGGTGACTCCATTCTCATTCAGAATTTCTTATATGACAGACCAGGGTTTTTAGGAACTGTTAAACCAGGTCTTAAAAATACCGTGGCTTTTATTGAATTGTTTTGTGATCTTTTTTCTCTCTATCCCTTTTTTGATGAAAAATACGGACATTGCTACGCAGAACTCGGTGGTGGCATGGAGCATCAAACCATGTCAACTATGGGAGGATTCGGATTTGGAATTGTTGCTCATGAATTGGCTCACCAATGGTTTGGCGATCTGGTTACATGCGCTACCTGGAGTGATATTTGGATAAATGAAGGCTTTGCAACCTATTCTGATTATCTTGCGCATGAATACATAGCAGGAGGAAAGTGGCCTCAAATCTGGCTTGAGAATGTTTCATCCTCCGTTCTTTCAGAACCAGGCGGTAGTGTATATATTCCTCCCTCCATAATAAATGAAAACAATGTTTCAAGAATATTTGATGAAAGATTATCTTACCGCAAAGGAGCTTATCTTTTACATATGATCAGGTTCGAATTACAGGATGATTCACTTTTCTATGAAATTATTCATGAATACCTGAATACTTTTAAAGATAGTGTGGCAACTGGTTTGGATTTTATGTCTGTTATTAATGATATCTCCGGTAAGGATTTTTCCTACTTTTTTGATCAGTGGTATTTTGGCGAAGGCTATCCAATTTATCATATTGATGCCTCTCAGCAAGTTTCTGCATTTACAATGAATATTTCTCAGTCAACCTCCACATCCACAACTACCTTCTTTAAAATGTTGATTCCTTATCAATTGATCTTTAATGATAAAACAGATACCACTCTCATTATTAATCAAACTTCGAACGAAACTACTTCTTTAGTTTTCGTTGAAAAGCAGGTTGTTGATATTATTGTAGATCCTGAAAACCATGTTTTAAATAAAGTGACTTCTATCAATTTAAACGGCGTTGATATTTTACATAAGCCGCCATTTAATATTTTCCCAAATCCTTTTACTGATCAACTACAAATAGTTACAAATACAGGCCTTTTTATTCCAGCAAAATTTACTATTTTCGATCGGGCCGGTAATCATGTTCACTCAGGAAAACTTTCATATCCTTACAACACTTTAAGTACAGATTTTTGGACACAAGGTTTGTATTTTATTTCCATAAAATATCCATCCGGATCATATTCTCAGAAAATCCTAAAATATTGATTCTTCCATTATTTCATTATTTCTGCTCCTGCTTTATATTTTATATCTTTGTGTTTTTAAATTTATCTTATTATGAATCAGCAAGTACGTGTTCGTTTTGCACCAAGTCCAACCGGACCACTGCATATTGGAGGAGTAAGAACAGCCTTGTTCAATTATTTATTTGCAAAGAAAAACAACGGGAAATTTATTCTCAGAATAGAGGATACTGATCAAAACAGGTATGTAGAAGGAGCCGAACAATATATTATTGATTCTTTAAACTGGAGTGGAATTGTTCCTGATGAAGGTGCAAGCTATGGCGGTGATTTTGGCCCTTACAGGCAATCGGAACGTAAAAATATCTATAAGCAATACACGGACAAATTAGTAAAAGATGGCTTTGCTTATTATGCTTTTGATACTCCTGAGGAACTTGAACAACTTCGAAAGAATCTGCAAGAGGAAAAAAGCCATACTCAGCAATATAATTTTGTTACACGTGATGTCATGAAGAATTCTTTAACCATGCCTGAATCTGAAATCGCTGAATGGATTGAATCCGGAAAACCATATGTTGTTCGCCTGAAAACTCCCGAAAATGAAAAAATATATCTGCATGATGTAGTCTTTGGTAATATTACTTTTAATTCCTGCCTGCTTGATGATAAAATCCTTTTCAAATCAGATGGAATGCCTACATATCACCTCGCCAATGTTGTGGATGATCATTTAATGAAAATCTCCCATGTTATCAGGGGATCGGAATGGATAAATTCAACCCCTATTCATATTCTATTGTATAAATATTTCGGATGGGAAAACGAAATCCCTGAATTTGCGCATACGCCGCTAATCCTTAAACCAACCGGTAAAGGGAAATTGAGCAAACGAGACGGTGACAAAGACGGTTTTCCTGTATTTCCCTTACAATGGACCAATATGGAAACCGGTGAGGTGTCATCCGGTTACCGTGAATCAGGTTATTTTCCCGAAGCATTCAGAAATATTCTTGTTCTATTAGGTTGGAATCCTGGTGGAGAGCAGGAGATTTTTTCATTGGAAGAAATGATTGGAAAATTCACGCTGGATCGAATTGGAAAATCAGGCGCCAGATTTGATCCCGAAAAAGCACACTGGTTCAACCATCATTATCTTCTTGAAAAAAGTAATACCGAATTAGCTGAAATATATCTTGAGATCATTCATAAAAAAAGTCACAACCCTGAGATTTCATATGTTGAAGAAGTTGTGGGATTGATCAAGGAAAGGGCCAATTTTGTTCAGGATTTCTGGGAGCAATCATTTTTCTTCTTTGAAAGGCCAACTGAATATGATCCTAAAATTATTAAGAAAAGATGGAAGGAACACACGCCTGAAATTTTAGCTCAAATTATTGAATCTTTAAAAAATATTTCTTCCTTCATTGAAGAGGAAATCGAAAAAGCTTTGAAGTCATATATAGAAAATAAAGAGCTTGGATTTGGTCAGGTTTTAAATCCGCTTCGTCTAACGCTGGTTGGTTCTGGTAAGGGTCCTTCTTTATTTAAAATCATTGAAATGTTAGGAAAAGATGAAACAATCAAAAGAATTGAAACAGGTATTGAAAAGATCAAAAAGTGAAACAACTTCCATCATTTCACTTGAAGGGATGGAGTTTTTCGCATATCATGGATGTATTCAGGAAGAACAGATCATTGGCACTAAATTTATCCTTGATCTTTCTATTGAAACAAATACTGAAGCAGCAGAACAAAGTGATGACCTTAAAAAAACCATCAATTATCAGGATGTTTATAAAGCAATTCAGACTGAAATGAACAAACGTTCCAATTTGCTTGAACATTTAGGCAGAAGGCTCATTGATATTTTGCTTGAGTTTTTTCCTGACATCCTGAATATAGAACTAAAAATTTCAAAGTTGAACCCGCCCATTGGCGGAAAGGTAAACAATGTAAGTTTAACTATGCATGGTAGTAATGAGTAATAATAATGCTAAAATCAAGGCCTGTTCAAAGTGCGGTAAAAAATTTGAATGCTTCCATGATAACAATTGCTGGTGCAATAGCAATTATATAAGTACAGAAAAACTATCCTTGCTACGTTCCAAATATAAAGATTGCCTTTGTCCTGATTGCCTGTCTGTTTATGCTGAAAATAAAGCCTGAAAGACCTTGCAATTTCTTACAATTTTATTACCTTTGCATTCCTTTAAAATTAAGGTCTCGTGGCCGAGTGGCTAGGCGGTGGTCTGCAAAACCATTTACAGCGGTTCGAATCCGCTCGAGACCTCTCAGAACGTTCAACATATGAGAATCATTTTTTCATTTTTTTGATCTTTAATATTTTAACGTTCTTGATGTTTATCATAATTATAACTATCTCATTTTTAATGTGGAGAATACCGGGCTCGAACCGGTGACCTTTTGACTGCCAGTCAAACGCTCTAGCCAACTGAGCTAATTCCCCTATGAATTTGCAAAATTAATACTTTTTATCGTAACTTTCGACAACAGAAAAATTAAGCATATATAAACGTTTTCGAAAAAATTTTATATCTTTATTTTTTCTTTCCCAAATATTATGAAAACAACTGAAAATCCACAACTGAAACTGGCTTTCGATTTTGTGCAATACTCAGGAAGCAACATATTCCTTACAGGAAAAGCCGGAACAGGTAAAACAACATTTTTGCATTCCCTTAAAAATCTTTCTCCCAAACGTATGGTTGTTGTCGCACCAACTGGTGTTGCAGCCATCAATGCAGGTGGAGTTACGATTCATTCGTTCTTCCAGCTTTCATTTGGGCCTCAGTTGCCGGGATACGAAGAAGTAATTCAGGATGCAGGTTTTAAACGATTCAGCAAAGAAAAACGTAATATCATCAAAAGTCTCGACCTTTTGGTTATTGATGAGATCAGTATGGTACGTGCTGATATTCTCGATGGTATTGATAAAACCATACGAAGATTTAAAAACAGAAACATTCCTTTCGGCGGCGTCCAGCTACTTATGATAGGCGATTTACAACAGCTTGCTCCTGTTGTAAAAGAAGATGAATGGCAGCTATTGCGGCAGCACTATGATTCTGCCTTTTTCTTTAGCAGCAAAGCATTGAAAGAAACACTTTTTATCAGCATCGAATTAAAACATGTTTACCGTCAAAGCGATCAGCGATTTATCAATATTTTGAACAAGATCCGCGATAATCAAATTGATCATTATTTAATTTCCCAATTGAACGAAAGGTATATACCCGGTTTTGCAGCCGATGATAAAGGATATATTACCTTAACAACCCACAACGCCAAGGCTAAAAACATCAACGTGTCAAGGCTTGAAGGCATCACAGCAAAACCAAAGCAATTCATAGCT
>CAZTAW010000094.1:0-12374 GCA_964611705.1 uncultured Bacteroidales bacterium | reverse complement strand
GGAACTGGAAGCCAACCCACAGGATTACCCGATTTTAAACCAGGCCCAGTATCCAGAAGCCTACCAGCATATCAACAGAATCCGCGATTCCGTCCTGGCCAGCGGCCTTGTTGATTACACGGATACTTTCGTTTACGAAGTTTATATCATTCATAATGATTCAGTATTGAATGCTTTTGCAGTACCAGGAGGTTATATGTATTTCTATACCGGAATTATTAAATACCTGGAAAACGAAGCACAGCTTGCCGGTGTTATGGCGCACGAAACAGCCCACGTTTCAAGGCGCCACTCTATTAAAAGACTTGAAAAAGCCTATGGTCTGCAATTGCTTTTTGCTGTCGTCTTAGGCAATGATCCGAATACCCTGGCACAAATCGCTGCCGAACTCGCAGGTGGCCTGGTTTCACTGGCATTCAGCCGTGATGATGAATATGAAGCAGATGAGTATGCCGTTAAATATCTTTATCCTTCTTCTTACGATGCCCGCGGTATTGCAGGCTTCTTTGAAATGATGGAAAATGCCCCGCATCCACCTGAATTTTTAAGCACCCATCCTTCACCTGAAAACAGGATTGAACAAATTTACGCTGTTTGGGAAGAACTTGGCGGGAAAACCGGAAATACATACGAAGAAAGCTATCAGGAATTCAAAAACAGCTTACCATAAAAAATCCAATCATGCATCAATCAAAATATGTTTACCCTAAATGCGGGAACAAGCAATAAGAACTTGATGAAATGCGTGCTACAGAAGGACGCTTTGCTAAAATCCTTGACGTGCAAAATAAAAATTTTACCGTTGAAACCTGCACAAAATGCAAATATTCCGATTTTTTCAAGGGTGATACAAGAACACTCGGTAACATCTTTGATTTTTTTTACGAGTTAACTCCAAACTAACATATTAACACTTTTTCATACTTTTGCAACATGGCAAATGAAGATAAATTTAAAAAGATTATAGCCCATGCCAAAGAGTATGGGTTTGTATTTCAGTCAAGTGAATTATTTGACGGACTAAGTGCTGTTTACGACTACGGACAGTATGGCGTTGAACTAAAGAAAAACATCATGGATTACTGGTGGAAATCCATGGTTCAATATCATGAAAATATTGTAGGGATTGATGCCGCCATTTTTATGCATCCTGATGTATGGAAATCTTCCGGTCACCTGGATGCTTTCAATGACCCGCTGATTGACAACAAAGACTCGAAAAAAAGATACCGTGCAGACGAATTGATAGAAGATCATATTACCAAGCTTGAGGGGAAAATTGAAAAGGAAGTCAACAAGGCAAAAAAAAGATTTGGTGAAGATTTCGATGAAAAGAAATTTCTTGAAACCAATCCCAGGGTTATTCGCAATAACGATAAGATTGATTCAATCAAAAAAAGAATGATCAAAGCTTTGGAAGAAGAAAACCTGGCCGACCTCAAACAATTAATCATTGATCTGGAAATTGCATGCCCGGTTTCGGGATCAAAAGAATGGACGGATGTCAGGCAGTTCAATCTCATGTTTGCCACACAGCTTGGTGCCCTTGGCGATGGTGCAAATAAAATCTATCTGCGCCCCGAAACAGCCCAGGGCATTTTTGTTAACTACCTGAATGTGCAGAAAACAGGCAGGATGAAACTTCCTTTCGGAATAGCCCAGATCGGTAAAGCTTTTCGTAATGAGATCGTGGCAAGGCAATTTATTTTCCGGATGCGTGAATTCGAGCAAATGGAAATGCAGTTCTTTGTGAGACCCGGGACTGAAAAAGAATGGTTTAAATACTGGAAGGAAGAGCGCATGAAATGGCATTTGGCAACAGGAATTCCTGAAGAGAATTACCGTTTCCATGAACATGATAAACTCGCCCATTATGCTAATGCCGCGTTCGACATTGAATTTAATTTCCCGATGGGATTCAAGGAACTGGAAGGCATTCATTCACGAACGGATTACGATCTGGAAGCACATCAAAATTTCACAGGAAAGAAAATACAATATTACGATCCTGAAACCAATGAAAGCTATGTTCCTTATGTAGTTGAAACTTCTATTGGATTGGACCGCACTTACCTTGCAGTATTAACAGCAGCTTATACGGAAGAAAAACTTGAAGATAGTTCGGAACGGGTGGTTATGAAAATACCGCCTTTCCTGGCGCCAATCAAAGCAGCCATTCTTCCACTAATTAAAAAAGACGGATTACCTGAAAAAGCACGTGAGATCATGGACAACCTGAAATATGATTATATGTGCTTTTACGAAGAAAAGGATACTATTGGTAAGCGATACCGCAGAATGGATGCCATAGGAACACCCTATTGCATTACAGTTGATCATCAAACATTGAAAGATAACACGGTCACTATCCGTGAGAGGGACAGTATGAAACAAGATCGCATCCCGATTGAAAAGATTGCCGGGATCATTGCTGACAGGATCCGGTTGAGAGGATAAACTTGCCTGTAAATTAATTGATAACTTACCGGTTAGTATGAAATAATAAGTCTCTTATGCAACATCATTTTTCAACTGCTAAAAAAAGAAAGTATTCGGTGTTGTTTTATATAATTCTTGTTTTGAAAGGAGATATGAAAAAAATAAACACATGAAACTTACATTCGAAAACCCGGTTCTGTTTGTTAAGGATATTAAAAGATCAAAAAAATTCTATCTGGAGGTTCTTAACCAAAATGTAATTGTGGACTTTGGTGGTTCACTAATGTTTGAAAGCGGCATTTCTTTGTGGGAAATCAAACCGGATCATATTGTTGCAGAAAAATGTGATATTAAAACGGAAAATGTAAACCGCTTTGAACTCAATTTTGAAACAGACGATATAGAAGGTATTTACCAAACTGTTAAAAAACATGGTCTTGAATTTCTCAATGAGATCAGGGAAGAACCCTGGGGTCAGCGAAGCATCCGTTTTTTCGATCCCGACCATCACCTTATTGAAATTGGTGAAAGCCTGGAAACCTTTGTCATGAACTTCTATAAAAAGGGAATGACAGAGGAAGAGGTGTCACAGCGAACTTCAGTTCCTCTGGTAAATGTAAGAGAAATAGTATCCAAACATAAACAAAAACTGAAAAAATAACGAAGGTTAGCTTCCTTTTGTGTTATAAATGTTCATCGTCCGGTCAACGCCAACAGAAATAAAACTTTTAATGATATCCACGGATGCTTTTACACGGGGTATCATAATTTCCTCTTCTTTTTTTGTCCACTTTCCCAGAACATAATCCACCTGATAACCTCTTGCAAATTCATCACCGATACCAATACGCAAACGCGTAAATTCACTGGTTCCCAATTTTTCAATTGTGCTGATCAATCCATTATGTCCTCCGTCACCTCCCTTCTTGCGTACTCTTAAAACACCGAGGGGCAAAGCAATATCATCCAAAATAATAAGTGTGTTTTCAATTGGGACATTTTCTTTATTTATCCAATACCTGACTGCTTTACCGCTATTATTCATGTAGGTGGAAGGTTTGGCCAGAACAATTTGCTTTCCTTTGAATTTTGCTTTGGCAACATCGGCATATCTTACACTTTCAAAGCGCACCTTTCTATCGAGGGCAAATGCATCAAGCACAACAAAACCAATATTATGTCGTGTGTTTACATATTCTTCACCGATATTTCCCAAACCAACGATCAGGTATTTCATAACAAGCAAAAATAAAAAAGAGGTATAAAGTTAGTAAATCACTTTATACCTCTTTGTTTTATAATAATATAATTTTTACTCTGATTTTGTCTCATCAGGCTTTTCACCTTCACCTTCTGTTTCTTCACCTTCTTCACCTTCTTCTTCCTCTACTTCCTCTTCTTCAGGAAGTACAGTTCTTGTAACCTTCACCCCAATAACCACCTGTGTGTGTACATCAAGAAATTCGAGCTTTTCAACTTCAAGCTCATCTACTTTGAAGCCATCTCCGATTTCCAGCTTGGAAATGTCTATCTCTATATATTCGGGAAGGTCATTTAAGAAACCTTTTACCCTGAGCTTACGCATGTTTTGTACCAGAACACCACCTTTGATAACACCAGGAGCAGTTCCTTTCAGCTTAATTGGCAAGGCAACCTTAATTTCCTTATCAGGAAATACTTCAAGGAAATCAGCATGCAGAACCTTATCGGAAACCGGATGATACTGCACTTCCTGCAAAATTGTATCAAATTCTCTTCCATCAATTGTTAATTTGATGTGAAAAGTTTCGGGTGTAAAAATGATTTTTTTAAAAGACCTTTCATCCATAGTGAAATGAATTCCCTTTTCACCTCCATACAAGACGCAAGGCACCAGGCCTTTGGCCCTGTTTTTTTTAGCATCTTTTTTCCCTACGTTCTCCCTGAGAGAACCACTCATAGATACTGTCTTCATAACTTAATTTAGTTTTTGTGAATAATTATTTAGTCGAAAATTTAAACAATGAACTGATTGATTTCTTACTCTCAACGCGTTCAATGACTTCCGCAAACAAATCTGCAGCGGTAAGCACTTTAATTTTTTTACTTTCTTTTTTCAAAGGAATGGTATCTGTTGTAATAACTTCTGTAAAAGGGGCTTTTTCAATTCTTTCGTATGCTTTTCCTGAAAATACAGGATGTGTGCAAAAAGCCCTTACACTTAGAGCGCCGTTTTCTATGATCAACTCTGCAGCTTTTGCCATTGATCCGGCAGTATCAATAATATCATCAACCAATACAACATTCTTACCCGCGACATCCCCAACCAGGGCCATTTTTCCTATTTCGTTGGGTCTTGCACGCTGCTTATAACAAATCACAAAACCGGTATCCATAACTTTTGCATAGGTGGCAGCCCTTCTTGTCCCTCCGGTATCAGGTGAAGCAAACATCAGATTTTCAAGATTCAATTCCTGCAGATAGGGAATGAAAATTGAAGATGCATAAAGGTGATCAACAGGAAAATCAAAAAATCCCTGTATTTGATCCGCATGCAAATCAATGGTAATCAAGCGCGTTACACCGGAAGCCGAAAGCAGGTTGGCAATCAATTTGGAAGCAATTGAAACCCTGGGTTTGTCCTTTCTGTCCTGGCGGGCAAAACCGAAATAAGGAATAACTGCGATGATATTTTTGGCTGAGGCTCTGCGGGCAGCATCCACCATCATTAAAAGCTCAAGCAAATTGTCAGACGGGGAAAAAGTAGACTGAACAATAAACACATCACGCCCCCGGATATTTTCTTCGTATGATGGCTGGAATTCCCCATCCGAAAACTCTGTTACAAGAGATTTACCCAGTTTATTACCAAAGTTTTCCGCAATTTTTTTGGCTAAATAATGGGTAGCCCTACCCGCAAATATGCTTACTAATTTTTTGGACATGGGTTTTATGTATTGTTTTTTGCAAAATTAGGCTTTATTTTACATACTTCAAATTTTTTCATTAACTAAAGTATTGTTAATCACCAAAAAATAAGTAGCAATATTTTTACTAATTTTGCCGTTGAAAATAATCCCTGCCCGGATGGCGGAATTGGTAGACGCGTTGGTCTCAAAAACCAATGAGGTAACACTCGTGCCGGTTCGACCCCGGCTCCGGGTACACAAAGCATAAGCTTTCTGGTTTCAGAGAGCTTTTTTAATATAAAAACAATTTATGTCTGATAAGCTCAAAAAAATAAATATATACCTGCCCATTTTCTTTGCCCTTGTTTTTATAATCGGTATGTATATCGGTTTGAAAATGAACAGTATCTCCACTTTCAGGGAAGATGTCTTTAGCCTTCGTTCAGAAAGCGGCAATAACAACAATAAACTAAACAACATTATTAATTATATTTCAGGCGATTATGTTGATTCTGTTGATCAGGAAGACCTGATTGAAAAAACAATACAGGAAATGTTGAATGACCTTGATCCGCATTCTCAGTATATCTCCGCTGAAGATTTTGACCTGGTTAATGATCCTTTGGAAGGAAATTTCGAAGGAATAGGCATTGAATTTCGTATTGTTAACGATACCATTACAGTTATTCATGCAATACCTGGCGGGCCTTCTGAAAAAGTTGGAATATGCGGTGGTGACAGGATTGTAAAAATAAATGATTCACTGGTTGCCAGCAACAGCATAAACAGTCGCGATGCCATGAAAAAACTCAAAGGCAACAGGGGTACGGAAGTTGATGTTGAAGTATACAGGAGAGGTATTCCTGAATTAATTCATTTTACAATTGTACGTGATGTTATCCCTACTTATAGCCTTGATGTTGCTTACATGGTAAATGATACAACTGCATACATCAAGTTGAACAAATTTTCAAATACTACTTATGACGAATTCAAAAGCGCTCTAAACAAGCTTCTGGATAAAGGTATGAATTCGATGATCCTTGATCTGCGCGGAAATGTTGGAGGCTATTTGCAAGCTGCAATCAATATTGCTGATGAGTTTCTCACACAGGACCAATTGATCGTATATACAAAAGGAAATAAACGGCCAAAGCGATTTGCATACGCCTCCCGAAAAGGTAAGTTCGAAGAAGGAAAACTGATTGTTTTGATTGATGAGGGTTCTGCATCTGCCAGTGAGGTGCTGGCCGGAGCGATTCAGGATAATGACCGGGGTACTATTATCGGCCGGAGATCATTTGGGAAAGGCCTGGTTCAGGAACAATTAAGTTTCCCTGATGGTTCTGCGCTCAGGCTTACCGTTGCCCGATATTATACACCCACTGGCAGATGCATTCAAAAACCTTACGACGAAGGCATCGAAGAATATTATATGGAATATTTCGAAAGATTTACCAACGGGGAAATGCAAAATCCCGATAGCATCAAATTCAATGATACCCTCAAATTTACTACCCCTGAAGGAAAAATCGTATTTGGTGGCGGTGGCATCATGCCCGATGTTTATATCCCAATTGATCTTAACGATAATGATTTTTACAGCACTGTAATAAGAAGAGGGCTAATGTATCAGTTTGCATTTAATTATACAGATAAAATCAGAAGTGATTTCGGTAATTTTGATTCCTGGATGCATTATAAAAGCCAATTTGAAGTAGATAAAGAACTTTTTAATCAGTTTCTTGATTATGTAAAAGAAAAAAATGTTGAATTAAATACACAGGAAATTCAGGAATCAAAAGAAAGGATCAAAACATTGCTAAAAGCCTACATTGCCCAGAACCTTTACAATGACGAGGGCTTCTACCCTATTTATCATAAGGTTGACAATGTATTTCAAAAAGCCCTGAATGTTTTGGCAAAGAATTAGTATACATTGAGAAAAAATCATTATTTTTGGTAATCAAAACAAAAACATTCAACCTATGACACACAAATTACCAGAATTACCATTTGCAAAAAATTCATTGGCTCCGCATATTTCCGAACAAACTATTGATTTTCACTACGGGAAGCATCATCAAACCTATGTAGACAAGCTGAATGGACTGATTCCCGGTACCGAATTTGAAAATGCAAGCCTTGAAGAAATCATCAAAAAAGCCGGGGGAGGTATTTTCAATAATGGCGCCCAGGTATGGAATCACACTTTTTACTGGAATTGTTTGACCCCTGAAGGCGTTGGAGAACCTGGCGGTTTACTGGCCCAGGCAATCAAAGAAAGTTTTGGTTCGTTTGATACTTTCAGGGAAAAATTTTCGGATGCCGCTGCTAGCCTTTTCGGATCAGGATGGGCATGGATTGTGAAAGATGCCAGTGGAAAACTCACTATCCTTCAGGAAAGCAACGCAGGAAATCCTTTAAGGAAAGGATTAAAGCCCATTCTTACATGCGATGTATGGGAGCATGCTTATTATCTTGACAAACAAAACAAACGACCGGCTTATGTTGAGGATTTCTGGAAAATTGTTAACTGGAAATTCGCAGAAAAAAACTATAATGAATAATACAACTCTTACATAAAAAACCCGAAAACTCTAATAGCTATCGGGTTTTTTTATTTTTTTTATTCTACGGTAACCGATTTGGCTAAATTCCTTGGTTGATCTACATTGCAACCGCGCATTACAGCAACATGATAGGATAGTTTTTGTAAAGGAACAGTAGCAAGCAATGGAATCAGCATTTCTTCGGTTTCAGGGATTTCAATAACATAATCTGAAAGTTCCCGTACATCAGTATCTCCTTCCGTAACAATAGAAATTATTATACCCTTCCTCGCTTTAACTTCCTGAATATTACTGATTACTTTTTCGTAAACACCCTTATTGGTCGCAATAAAGACAACCGGCATTTCTTCATCAATTAGTGCGATCGGGCCATGTTTCATCTCGGCAGCAGGATAGCCTTCGGCATGTATGTATGATATTTCCTTCAGCTTTAGCGCACCTTCAAGCGCTACCGGAAAATTATACCCCCTGCCCAGGTATAGGAAATTTCTTACATCTTTGAATGTTCTGGCAATCTTTTTTACCTGTTCGCTAACTTGTAATGTTTTCTCAACCTTGGCCGGTATGTTTTCCAGTTCAAAAACGATCTGCTGGAATCTGGATTTGGAAATCGTACCCTTCAGTTGGGCAATCCTTAAAGCCATTAAAGTCAGTATTGTAACCTGGGCGGTAAATGCTTTTGTAGATGCCACACCAATTTCAGGTCCGGCATGCGTATACGATCCGGCATGCGTTGCACGTGCAATTGAAGAACCTACAACATTACAAATCCCAATTATGGTAGCACCCTTTGATTTAGCCAGCTCAATAGCTGCAAGGGTATCTGCTGTTTCTCCTGACTGTGAAATCGCTATTACTACATCATTCTCATAAATAACAGGATTACGATACCGGAATTCAGAAGCATACTCTACCTCAACCGGAGTACGGGCGAGGTCTTCAAAAATATATTCTCCAAACAGTCCGGCATGCCAGGATGTACCACAGGCAATAATGATAATCCGTTGGGCTGCAACCATTTTTTGCTCATAATCAATGATACCACCCAGCGAAACAATACCTTTTTTCGCGTTTAATCTTCCACGCATGCTGTCTTTAATTGACCTGGGCTGTTCATAAATTTCCTTGAGCATAAAATGAGGGAAACCTTCTTTCTCAAGCTGACTTAAACTTAACTCAAGCTTTTGCACGTATGGTGTTTTATCTTTATTCTTGATGGTTTTGAGTTGAAGTTTCTTACCCCTTCTTATGATGGCAACTTCTTCATCATCAAGATAAACAACGTTTTTTGTATATTCAACGATGGGAGTTGCATCGGATGCAATATAGAAATCATCTTCTCCTATTCCGATAACCAGCGGGCTTCCTTTTTTCGCTGCAATCAGGGTATTGGGATCATGTTTTGACAAAATTACAATGGCATAAGCCCCAATGACCTGGTTCAGGGCAATGCGAACGGCTTCATGAAGGATGACATTTTCATTTTTCTGAATATCTTCGATCAGGTAAACAAGCACCTCGGTATCGGTATTGCTATGGAACTCATATCCTCTTTTGATCAGCTCACTCTTCAAAACGCCATAATTTTCAATAATCCCATTATGGATGATTGAAATATCTTTTGATTGTGAAACATGCGGATGCGCATTACCATCCGTGGGCTCTCCGTGTGTTGCCCATCTGGTATGCGCAATGCCGATATTACCGGAAATATCTTTATCCCTGACAAAGTTTTCAAGTTCTGCTACTTTACCCTTGCGTTTGTAAACATTTAATCCACCATTGAGTAAAGCAATACCGGCACTGTCATAACCACGGTATTCAAGCCGTTGCAGTCCTTTTATTAAAATAGGAAAGGCTTCTTTTGATCCTAAGTAACCAACGATACCACACATAAAACAGATTTTTAATAATTGGAACAAATATAATTAATTCATCGTCCTGATGCAAAATGTCTTTTCTTTGTCTTTAAAAATAATGGAAACTTAAACTTAGTCAACAATTGTATATTTGATCTGAAGCTTTAACTTTTTATCTTGTAATGTTTCACCAGGATCAGGTCCTATCAGCATAAGCCGGTCCGCGTTTACTGCCAAACTTGTTATATTAAGCTCCAGTCCGTAATCCTGAAAATCATGCAGCATTAACATCTGAATATAGCGGGTTATCCTGAATTTATAATTATTGTTTACGGAATCATAAAATCCGCCAAAATACTCTTCCCCTTCAAATTGATCTTCCATTAGTTCAGTTGTTCCGTCTTGATTGATCTTCAGCAGATATAATGATTCGGGCTTGCCATAAATTGTTGGTTCCGAACTACCACTTAGAATTAGCTGGGCTTCGTTTATTACGATCTTTTGTTTTTCGTACCAATCATAAACATATGGGAAAAAAATCTCTGTTTTAATACCTGCCATTGATTGTACATACAAAACTTCATTACCAAGAGATGTATCTTTGTTCAGCACCTGACTTATGAATTCCGGACTTGCATCCTGATAATCATGATGATCAAAATGGCCAAAACGTGCTGCATTTTCATTGATGTTCAATGTAAAACTCAATGAATCTGTGGTATCATTATGATAATAAATAGTAAGATTAGAATTGGCCGACATCAGGTCAAAATAAAGAATAGCACCACCATTATTTACGGGTTCTGATTTAATGGCCAGTCCGTAAAAATATTTCAAAAATTCTTCATTGTCAGAAAGGCTTATCGAATCAGCATTTAATATTTTATCGCCCAACTGGGTTGAAAAACGGTCGAGGTTGATGCGCAACTGCGCCGGTGCAACGGTTGTATCAGCAACAATTGAGTCCTGTGTTATGGTATCAGTTGTAATGATCATCCGGCTTGTCTTTGGCCGGGGATAAAAACTATAATCGGCAAAATCAAAACCATAATCAGGGAAAACCTGATTTGAAAAATAGGTGCTATCCTTGTCCAATGATTTGCTTAATTCATAAACATGCACTGTTTGCAGGCTGTTGGTATCTCCGTAATATCCTGCATATTTCAACGCTAAAATAATTGAATCAACCCGTGGATTTGGCCCGAAACCGGGATTTGTACCAGATAAGCGAAATTGTGTATTAAAGGAAGCTATTGTTTTTCCGAATACAGGATCTTTATAACTGCCAAGCAAACTTTTCGAAGTTTCATCCGTGCGCACAGAATCCATAACGGATGAGTAAGCTACTATACTAATTGTGTCACAAAATTCAACATCAAGTTTTCCGCTTGCAGGAATGATTTCCGCCCCTACTTTATCAGGTTCTTTTTTACATCCAATTGTAACGATCAATACAATTACCAAAAATAGGATAACTCTGAATGGTCCAAGTTTTTTCTTTATCACGCTTTCTCCGATTGATTAAAAAATTCCACTACTCTTTTTCTTCCAGCAGTTTATCATAAAAATCAGCATAAGCATTGATGTAATTTTCCTCATCCTGAAATTCCAGCAATGGTTTTTTGGATTTTTTCGCATACGCATCAATGTCATTATTGATTTCCTTGCTTCCCTGTATTACTGCATCCGAATAATCAATTGCAGCTTTGACCATACTAACGTAGGAAGGTTTTTTATAGTGTTCAAGGTCCTTGTTTGTTATGCCTTCGTATTTGATCTTCTTGCCAAAATCTTTATCAAGGCTTTCATCAAATCCATCATCATAAACAGAAAATATCACCTTGCTGTCGCTGAAGAGGGGATTATCCTTATATGATTTTTTCAAATATAGCGGAACAAGACTTGTCATCCAGCCATGACAATGAACCAAATCAGGTGCCCATCCCAATTTTTTTACGGTTTCAATAACACCGCGAGAAAAGAAAATTGCACGTTCATCATTGTCTTCAAAAAACTTGCCCGATTTGTCACGTACTATTGCTTTTCGCTGGAAGTAATCTTCATTGTCAATAAAGTAAATCTGCATCCTGGCTTGTTGTATTGAAGCTACTTTAATGATCAGGGGATGATCAGTATCATCAATGATCAGGTTCATTCCAGACAAGCGAATTACTTCGTGCAATTGATTTCTGCGTTCATTAATGTTGCCAAAGCGTGGCATAAATGTTCTGATTTCTTTTCCTTTTTCCTGTATACCCTGCGGAAGGTGCCTTCCGATCAATCCCATATGACTTTCTTTTAGATACGGCGTGATTTCCTGCGCTACAAACAATAACCTGGCTTTTTTCATTATTAATTCCCTTTGGTTAATAAGGCAAGCAAAATTAATAAAAAATTGCCTAATATTCAATCATATCCGTTTCCATGATATGCAAAACCAAAAGATTTAATAAATTTTAACCTTAATGACCCCGTATCAGAATTATAATTTGACCCTCTGAAAATGAGATAAGATATCAATCAGCAGATTATACAAAAGATAACTAATGAACTATACTGAATCTTACAAGAAATGCAATGCATTTTTTTGTTAGATGCAGTTATACCGATAGGAA
>CAZTAW010000093.1:0-12386 GCA_964611705.1 uncultured Bacteroidales bacterium | reverse complement strand
ACCAACCGCTGCCCGGGGTGCGAAAAAATGTTTCAGGGTAGGTACCTGGGCCTTAGCTATCGGAATTATTGCAGGTGTGTTGTTGTTTTACGTTGATGTGGAAAAAGAAGTATACATCCTGGCCGTGGCAATGATCGCGTTTGGCCTGATTCAGTTGCTGGCCGGTGCTTTACAGAAATCCGGCCGAAAGGAGAACGGCCTGGTGGCTATTATGAACGATTTCAATGTGATGCCTCTCACGATGAAACAACTGGCCTTTGTGCAGTTCTTTTCATGGTTTGCCTTGTTTGCCATGTGGATCTATACCACAGCAGGTGTTACCAGCGAAAAATATAATATGAAACTGGATCAGCAAGTCGTCTCGGGTTTGCTAGTAAGTACCAGCCTTATCATTGAAGATATCGGTGAAAAGAAAAAGAATGACCTGCCTGAGATCATAAAAGAACTGGACTCATACCAGAAGGAACTTAATAGCGGTACCAATAAGGTTGTGGCTTCGATGAAAGTGGTAAAATTTTTCCTTGAAGCGGAAGATGGAAAATACCTGCCGATAAAAGATGGAGCCAGAAAGAAGTTGGTAAGGGTTGAGGAAGAATACAACAAAGGCGCTGACTGGGTGGGGGTATGTTTTGCCGTCTATAACGGGCTTGCTGCTGTTTTTGCCTTTCTGTTGATGGGGTTGGCCCGATGGACCAACCGTAAGATCACCCATATGATAGCGCTTGTTGTTGGCGGAATTAGTTTTATCTCAATATATTTCATCAATGATCCACAATTGCTGCTGATCTCATTTGTGGGTATCGGCCTTGTCTGGGCCAGTATCCTGGCAATGCCGTATGCTATTCTTACCGGATCGCTGCCTTCAAATAAAATGGGAATCTATATGGGAATTTTCAACTTTTTTATTGTGATCCCCCAAATCGTGGCTGCAAGCATCCTGGGTTATTTTGTGAAAGATATTTTTAACGGGCAGGCCATTTATGCCCTCATTCTCGGCGGGGCATCGTTGTTTATTGCAGCCATACTGGTGCTGTTTGTTAATGATATTGATTATGTAAAAGTAAAAAAGAAATGACAAAAATTAAAGCATGTATCTTCGACCTCGACGGTGTGATTGTTGACACCGCCAAATACCATTACCTGGCCTGGAAAAGGCTGGCCAATGAACTGGGTTTCGATCTTACTGTAGAACAGAACGAACAACTCAAGGGCATCAGCCGAATGGCATCACTCGATATATTACTGGGCATCGGTAATAAAATATTTGATGATGAAGAAAAACAGGAACTGGCTTCCAGGAAAAATGCCTGGTACCGTGAATATATCCTGCAAATGAAACCGGATGAGATTTTTCCCGGCGTGATCGAATTCCTGAATCAGGTTAAAGATATGGGCATGAAAACCGCCATCGGTTCGGCCAGTAAAAATGCCATGACCATTTTGGAGCAATTGGGTATTAAGGAATATTTCGAGTCTATCATTGATGGCAACAAAGCCAAAAAAGCCAAACCCGATCCGGAGGTTTTTGTGAAGGCTTCGGTTGAGCTGGGAGTCCCGCCCCAAAACTGTGTTGTGTTTGAAGATGCCAAAGCAGGAGTGGAAGCTGCCAAAAACGGAGGAATGTATTGCGTGGGTGTGGGTTCACCGGTAATCCTTGGTCAGGCCGATATTGTCGTGGCCGGATTGCATGAAATGACACCCCAAATGCTGGAATTTTAAATCAATCAGAAATCAAATCAGGTATGAAGAATTATATCAAAAAGGATGAATGGTGTATCATTGAAAATAATTTCCATCCTGAATACAACCGGGTATCCGAAAGCCTGTTCAGCCTTGGAAACGGACGTATGGGCCAGCGCGGCAATTTTGAGGAAAAATACAGTGGCGTCAGCCTGCAGGGCAATTATGTAGCCGGTATTTACTATCCCGATAAAACCCGGGTAGGCTGGTGGAAAAACGGTTACCCCGGGTATTTTGCCAAGGTTTTGAACGCCCCGAACTGGATAGGCATAGATGTTTTTGTTGGAAAGGAAGCGCTCGACCTGGCCAGATCTGAGGTGGTGAATTTCAAACGTATCCTGAATATGAAAGAGGGGTATCTGGAGCGCTCGTTCATTGCGAAGATGCCGGATGGAAAAGATGTAAGGGTAACAAGCAAACGATTCCTGAGTATTGTGGATGATGATTGTGGCGTGATCCGTTATTCCGTTACACCCTTAAATTTTGATGGTGAAATTACCCTGATTCCATACCTTGATGCGGATGTTGTGAATGAGGATGCCAACTATGATGAGAAATTCTGGGAAGTGCTTGAAAAACAAGCCCGTGAAAGAGAAGCTTATATAACTTCCAAAACCAGAAAGCTTGATTTTCAGCTTTGCTGCGGGATGAAGTTTGAAATATACCGCGATGGCAAAAAGACAGATTTTGAATCAGAAGGTATTATCGCGGAAAAATATGTGGCCGGCAAAACCGTGCTGGAGTGCAGGCAGGGCGAACATATTGACCTTGTTAAATACACGGCTGTTCTTTCAAATCTTAATCATAAAAAGCAAGACCTGATCATACATACAGAGCAGGAACTCGAAAAAATCAGTAATAAAGGTTATGATCAAATGCTGGAAGAACAGATTGCTGCATGGAACGAAAAATGGGAATGGAGCGATATTGAAATCAAAGGCGATGTGGCTGCCCAGCAGGGAATACGTTTTAATATTTTTCAGTTGAACCAGACCTATAGCGGCGAAGATGCCCGACTGAACATCGGCCCCAAAGGTTTTACAGGTGAAAAGTACGGCGGAAGCACATACTGGGATACCGAGGCTTATTGCCTGCCTTTTTACCTGAGTTCCGCACCCCAGGAAGTAGCAAGGAATCTCTTGTTGTATCGCTATAACCATCTTCAAAAAGCGATTGAAAATGCGGAAAAGATTGGTTTTAAGAATGGAGCTGCTCTTTATCCCATGGTTACCATGAATGGCGAAGAATGCCATAACGAATGGGAGATCACTTTTGAAGAGATTCACCGCAACGGTGCTATTGCCTATGCAATTTACGATTATATCAGGTACACCGGTGACAGGGATTATCTGATTGATCACGGGCTGGAAGTGTTGATCGCTATATCCCGTTTCTGGAGCCAAAGGGTGAACTTTTCTGAACCAAAACAAAAATATGTGATGCTGGGTATAACCGGCCCCAACGAATATGAGAACAATATCAATAACAACTGGTATACCAGCAAGATCGCCTGCTGGACGATGAGGTATACCCTGGAGGCCATCCGATTCGTAAAAGAAAAAAATACAACCCAATATCAAAAACTGCGGCAAAAACTGAATTTTGCAGAATCCGAAGAAACGGCTCACTGGCAGGATATACTTGAGCGGATGTATTTTCCGGAAGACAAAGAGAAAGGCATTTTTCTTCAGCAGGAGGGATATCCCGATAAAGAGATAAAACCGGTTTCAGCCATTCCGGAAGAAGAATTACCCATCAACCAGCACTGGAGCTGGGACAGGATTTTACGCTCCTGTTACATCAAACAGGCAGATGTGCTGCAAGGCCTTTACTTTTTTGAGGATGAGTTTGACAGGGATACCATCCGAAGAAATTATGATTTTTATGAGCCCTTAACTGTTCATGAGTCTTCCCTTTCGCCCTGTATCCATTCCATTTTGGCTGCAAAACTGGGGTACAAAGAAAAGGCATACGAGTTTTACCTCCGCACTGCCCGTCTTGACCTTGATGATTATAACAATGATACCGAAGACGGATGTCATATCACCAGCATGGCAGGAACCTGGATGTCGGTAGTGTATGGATTTGCCGGGATGCGGGTTATGGATAATAGCCTACATTTTAATCCGTTTCTGCCGGAAAACTGGGAAAGCTATGATTTTAAGATTTTGTTCCGTGGAGCACTGATAAAAATTAATGTGGAAGGAAAAAGGGTATCTATCAAAAACTTATCCGAACAATCGCTATCTGTTTTTGTTTTTGAAAAGGAACACAGCATAAAAGCTCAAAGCAGCATCAGCATTGCTACCTGATATTCATTAAAACAAAATATGAAAAATGCCTCTGTTTACATAATCTGTCTTTTCATACTGATCTCTGTTGCAGCCTGTGATATGCAGAAGAAAACAACTGTTGATAAAACTGATACGGTTACGCCCGGGTGGGCAAAAGGCATTGTCTGGTATCAGATTTTCCCTGAAAGATTTCATAATGTCGATAAATCAAATGATCCCCGTCTTGAAGAACAGCAGGGATGCTGGCCTCACGAACTGCTCAAACCCTGGAAAGTGCATTCCTGGACTGCCGACTGGTATCAGTTGCAGGAATATGAAAAAGCAAATCAAAAAGATATTTGGTACAACATAACCCGCAGACGATATGGAGGTGACCTGCAAGGGATTATTGACAAACTGGATTACCTCAAAGAGCTTGGTATAGGAGCGATATATCTCAATCCTGTATTTGTTTCTCCCTCACACCATAAATATGATATTGCCGGTTACCACCATGTTGAACCCACATTCGGACCTGATCCGGAAGGGGACCGTAAAATTATTGCAGGTGAAGATCCCGTTGATCCCTCCACATGGCAATGGACTGCTGCGGATTCTCTGATGCTGCAACTGATTGATGAGGCGCATAAAAGAGATATAAAGATCATCCTGGATGGGGTGTTCAATCACTGCGGATATAACTTTTTCGCATTTCAGGATTTATTGAAGAAGCAGCAGGATTCAAAATTCAGTGACTGGTTTACCGTATATTCCTGGGATACGGACTCAACGGATTTTGATTATGAAGGCTGGTGGGGAGTGAAAGATATGCCCGAATACCGCGAAGACAGCAACGGGCTTGTTGATGGCCCGCGGGAGTATATCTTCAACATAACCGGAAGATGGATGGATCCGTTCGGGAATGGTGATTTTTCGAAGGGTATTGACGGATGGAGGCTGGATGTGGCCGACCAGGTTGGGCATGCCTTCTGGAAGGACTGGCAAAAGCTGGTTAAGTCAATCAATCCCTCTGCATTCATCACGGGAGAAATAACAGGTAGTATTGATCATATAAAGCCTTACCTGCTGGGGGATGAATTTGGTTCGGTGATGAATTATAATTTCAGCTTTATAAGCAGTGAGTTTATTATTCATCCTGATAAGTTTTCTGTTTCACAATTTAACTTGGCCCTAAGTGAGTTGAGAAAACCATTTACCGAAGGTATCAACCTGGGTATGCAAAACCTGCCGGGAAGCCACGATACGGACAGGCCGCTTTCCAGGATCAAAAACAAACATTTACCATCCTTTTTAAACAAGGACAATTTCTTTAACAAAACCTCAGCCAGAAACCCGGAATACAATACTGCAAAACAGGATGAAAATGATTATCGTATTTTCAAACTGATGGTTTTTTTCCAGATGACCTATCCCGGTGCACCCATGATCTATTATGGTGATGAACTGGGAATGTGGGGTGCAAAGGATCCCGGTTGCCGTAAACCCATGATCTGGCCTGATAAAGATTTTGATGATGAATGTTTGAATGAGGATGGTTCCGTCAGAAATCCCTGTGATCCGGTACGGGCTGACACCTCTTTATTGCATTATTATCAATCGCTTCTGACCGTGAGGTCAAATTCAAAAGCCCTGACAAAAGGAGACTACAAAACAATTTTGATTGATGATGACAAACGTTTATTTGCATTTCGAAGAGCTCTCAATCAGGATACAGCCCTGGTTTTGCTTAATAACAGCATTTACGAGCAAAAGGCATTGATTTCAGGGGATGCATTTCTTAGTTTTGATATAACATTCAATAGAAAAGCACAACTAAAAAAGCAAAAAAATAAGATAGAAATAGTTATCCCTGCTTTGTCAGGTATAATTTTAAAAAACAAAAAAACCGAATAACATGAAAAGCATGATGAATAAATTGATTTTTGTCCTTATTGGCTCTTTTATGAGCTTGCAGCTATTTGCCCGGCCCGAAGTGGAACGTGTTGAACCACCCTTCTGGTGGATTGGCATGAATGAGCCCAATTTGCAATTGATGGTTCATGGAGAAAACATCGCCGAAGCTGAAGTGATGTTTGATAGCGAAGATATCAAATTGCTGGATGTAAAGAAAACCGATAATCCGAATTATTGCTTTGTTGATCTCTATGTTACATCTGATGCAAAACCAGGTATATACAAGCTCATTTTTAAGCAGGATGGGAAAAGTAATGAGATCGAATATGAGTTCAAAAGGAGAAAGCCAGGTTCTGAAAAAAGGCAGGGCTTTGACGCTTCGGATGTAATTTACCTTCTTATGCCCGATCGCTTTGCAAATGGTGATCCTTCAAATGATAACATGCCCGGAATGAAGGAAAAGACAGATCGAAGCAACCCGGATGGAAGGCACGGCGGAGACATAAAAGGTATAGAGCAAAACCTGGATTATCTCAGGGAATTAGGAATTACAGCTTTGTGGATTAATCCCCTGCTTGAAAACAATTCCCCTAAATATTCCTATCACGGATACGGGATCACGGATTTTTATAAAATTGATCCGCGTTACGGCACCATGGATGACTACCTGAGGCTCGTGGAAGAATGTCACAATAATGATATCAAAGTCATCATAGATATGGTTTTCAATCATTGCGGTTTGCATCACTGGTGGCTTGACGATATGCCGGCCAGAGACTGGATACATCATTATCCCGGTTTTGAGCAGACCAATTTCCGCACCGGAACTGTCATTGATCCTCATGCTTCCGAATACGACAGAAAGAAAACCACCGACGGATGGTTTGTGAAAGCCATGCCGGATCTTGACCAGGACAATCAACTGCTGGCTAATTACCTTATACAAAACAGCATCTGGTGGATAGAATATGCTGACCTGGATGGAATCAGAATGGATACATACCCCTATGCAGATAAAGAGTATATGGCAGAATGGATGAAACGCATTCATGCGGAGTATCCCAATTTTTATGTTGTTGGTGAATCATGGCTGGAACATCCAGGTATGGTTGCCTGGTGGCAGGAGAATTCCAATGTGAAGAATAGTTATAAATCGAATCTGGTTACCTTGTTTGATTTTCCGGTTTATTATAGCATGGGACGAGCGTTTACTGAAAAAAACGGATGGACTACTGGTATTGCTAGATTGTACGAGACTCTTAGCCAGGATTTCCTGTACAATGATCCCAATGACCTCGTGATCTTTGCCGATAATCACGATACCGACCGCTTCTTTACCAGGATTGAAGAGGATACCGATGATTTTAAAATGGCAATGGCATTTCTTCTGACTACCCGCGGAATACCTATGATATACTATGGAACCGAGATCGGCATGACAGGATATGAACATGATGGCCACGGCCATATCCGAGAGGATTTTCCGGGTGGATGGGCCGAAGATGAAAGAAACGCTATGAGTGCATCAGGCAGAACAGAACCTGAAAACGAAATGTTTGATTTTTTGCAAAACTTGTTAAACTGGAGAAAAGATAACAAGGTAGTCCGGGAAGGTAAGCTTACCCATTTTATCCCTGAAAATGGCACTTATGTTTATTTTCGTCATAATGATGATGGTTGCATTATGGTGATACTTAATAATTCGGATAAGCAACAAATGCTTGATAAGGATAAGTATGAAGAATGCATGAAACGCTATTCAACAGGAAAAGATATAATATCAGGCAAGAAAATTGACAGTCTTGAGGAAATCAAAGTACCTGCAAAAACAGCAATGGTTATAGAATTATCAAAATAAAACAATATTGTCATGAAAAGATTAAGTTATCTGGTACTCATACCTCTTTTAATCGGATGCAGCCAAAGAAATTACAAATTGCCTTATGAAAACCAGGGCGAAATATTCGGCCTTGCTGGCCCGGTAAAATTGCAACCGGACACCAATTTTCTTTATTTACAGGATTATTTTATTGATATAAACAAAATTGACTCCGTAAATATAGATACGGAATCAGAAGTAATACTTTCCGAAGATCGAAAAATCCTGCGTGTAATTTCTGATCCGTCCCTGCCCTGGATGATGAACCTTAAATTCTGGATTGATTCTGTTCCTTATTCCATTCCTATTGAAAAATCAGCCAAGGAATGGGTCACCTTTACCTTTGATCCGGGAGATAAAAAATACAATTCGGTCCGGATGGCCGGTGAGATCAATGGCTGGAATCCGAAAGCCAATCCCTTGCAAAAGGAAGGGGATGTATGGGAAACCAGATTGTTGCTAAACCCCGGTGAATATCAGTACCAGCTTGTACTTGACGGAGTTTGGATGCTTGATCCCACAAATCCTGATTCTGTGGATAATAATGCAGGTGGGTTTAATTCGGTAATGAAAGTCGGAGATAATGATGAAAGCAAATTACCTTTTTTATATACGGATACTTATTCCGGATGTTTTGTGAAACTTGGAGTGAAAAATGCGGATGAATTCTTTGTTTACTGGCAGAACATCAGGTTACCGGAAAACTTTTATCATTTTGAAAAAGGAATTTTGCAAATACATATCCCGGAACAGGCTGCTGATTATGAACGATCATACCTCCGTGCGTGGGCTATCAATGATATTGGCATATCCAATGATGTGCTCATCCCCCTTGAAAACGGACATGTGATTGAAAACACAGGTCAGCTCAACAGGCATGATCATCATGCCATGATACTCTACAATGTATTTGTTGATCGCTTTTACAATGCTGATCCATCCAATGACCGTCCGTTGAACATACCTGAGGTATTGCCTCCGGCTGATTATCATGGAGGTGATATTAAAGGAGTAACTGAAAAAATAAAAGCAGGTTATTTCAAAGAGTTGGGAGTGAATACCATTTGGATATCTCCCCTGGTTAAAAATCCTGAAGGTGAATACGGACAATGGCCCGATCCGAAAACCAACTATTCGGGATATCATGGTTACTGGCCAATATCTTTCACCGAAATTGACGATCGCTTTGGTACGGAAGAAGAATTCATGGAAATGGTTGAAGCAGCGCATCAGCATGATATGAACGTGTTGCTGGATTTTGTTGCCAATCATGTTCACGAATTACATCCCATTTACCAGGAGCATCCCGATTGGGCAACCAATTTGTATTTGCCTGATGGCAGAATGAACACCCAACTATGGGATGAACAGCGCCTGACTACCTGGTTCGATACATTTTTGCCGTCATTAGATCTGAGTAATCCCAAAGTTGTGGACATGCTTACTGATTCAGCCGTATACTGGATCAAAAAATACAATCTGGATGGCTTCAGGCATGATGCTACAAAACACATTCCGCTGGTTTTCTGGCGCACGCTTACACGCAAGCTGAAAGATGAAGTTATGATACCCGAAGATAAAATCCTGTATCAGATTGGTGAAACATACGGCAACCCTGAATTAATTGGTAGCTATGTAAACAGGGGTATGTTGGAGGCACAGTTTGATTTCAATGTTTATGACGATGCCATTGCAGTTTTTGCTATGGATAACCAGGGTTTTGAACGACTGAACAACTCCATTGAAGAAAGTTTGCACTATTATGGTGATCATAATATTATGGGGTATATTACTGGTAACCAGGACAGGCCCCGTTTCATTTCCCTGGCAGGCGGAGAGCTGTCGTTTGAAGAAGATACCAAGCTTGCCGGCTGGAAAAGAGATATTGGTGTTGGCGATCCTGTGGGCTATCAAAAACTTTCTGAATTGATTGCTTTTATCATGACCATTCCAGGGTTACCGGTTATTTATTATGGAGATGAAATCGGAATGCCGGGAGGAAATGATCCCGACAACCGTCGGATGATGCGCTTTGGTGATTTGTCCGAAAGAGAGCAATGGCTCAATAAAATAACCAAAAAGCTTATTGACATCAGGATGAATAATATTGAACTGATATATGGGGATTTTATGCCTTTACTTGTTGAGAAAGATGCTTATGTTTTCATGAGAAGTTATTTCGATCAGGTTTCCATCATGGTGTTTAATAATTCTGATGAAGAGAAAGAAATTGAGTTTAAGATACCGGGCAGATTGCAGGGAATCAATTTTTTAAGTCGTTTTGAGAATGATTTTACGCAAAAACAGGAAATGAGTACGATCAATCTTTCCTCAAATTCTTTTGATATTTTAACCAATTAATTTGACTTATTTTAAACAATACGTTAATTTTACATTAAACTTTTGGAACCAATTTTAATTAAATATGAGAAGAACCGCTCTTACCTCCGGGCATCGGCCATTGTTAATGATCATTCTGCTGATAATAGTTTTTGCTTTTACCAATGCCTGTCAGGCACCATCAGATAAAGGAGAAGAAATGAGTACCCAAAAAGGGGCAGACGATCATGCTGCCTGGAGTAAGGATGACGTGATTTACGAAGTTAATATCAGGCAGTATACACCTGAAGGAACATTTACAGCTTTTGAAGAACATCTGCCACGGTTAAAAGAAATGGGGGTGGATATACTGTGGTTAATGCCCATTCATCCCATCGGAGAAAAGAACAGAAAAGGAACACTCGGCAGTTATTATTCGGTAAAGGATTATCTTGCAGTTAATCCCGAATTCGGGAATATTGAGGATTTCAGGTCGCTGGTTGAAAAAATCCATAAACTGGATATGTATATTATTCTTGATTGGGTGGCCAATCATACGGCATGGGATAACAATCTTACCGAAGAACACCCCGGGTGGTATGAAAAAGATTCTGCAGGTAACTTTATTTCACCTTTCGACTGGACAGATGTTATAAGCCTGGATTATAGTAAACCCGGTTTGAGGGAATATATGAAAAATGTTTTAGCGCATTGGGTAGCTGAAGAAAACATTGATGGATATCGTTGTGATGTGGCCGGGATGGTACCCACGGATTTCTGGAACGAGGTACGAGACACCCTTGATAAAATAAAGCCTGTTTTCATGCTCGCGGAAGCCGAAGAGCCCGGTCACCACCAGACCGCTTTTGATATGTCTTATGCATGGAATATACACCATGTAATGAATGAAATAGCACAGGGCATGCAGGATGCCAATGATTTGCATGCAGTAATTGTTCAGGATATGATTCGGTTTCCCAGGCATGCATATCGTATGTATTTTACTTCCAATCATGATGAGAATTCCTGGAACGGAACCGTTTATGAGCGCCTGGGTGACGCTGCTCAGTGCTTTGCTGCCTTGACATATATAATGCCTGGTCTGCCTTTGATTTATAGTGGACAGGAGGCAGGACTTAACAAACGCCTTAAGTTTTTTGATAAGGATACCATCAATTGGGAATCTATGGAACTGGAAGAGTTTTATACGGACCTGAACAAACTGAAAAAAGAAAACAAGGCCCTGTGGAACGGTCAGTACGGAGGAGAGTATATCAGGGTGGAAATCAACAATGAGGATAAGGTGATTGCTATATTCAGGCAGAAAGACAACAACAAGGTGCTTGGTTTATTCAATTTTACCGATACCCCTGTTGAAGATATTAAACTGAAAGGTGAAATGCACCTGGGAGACTACATTTCCCTTCAATCGGGTGAAAAAGTTGCGATAGACAGAAATACAGTCTTTGACCTTGCCCCCTGGGAATATAAAATCATGTCACATTAACCGGTGAGGGCTGGTTTATATTAAAGTTAATAAAGAATGAACTCATCATTAAAAAACCGTTAAATTTGATAAAAATTCTTAAATTTGAACAATACAGACATTATGTGAAACAAATAAAATCAAGTTATGGCAAAATTTCTATCTTCCAAAGTTATGGTGCCACTGTTTCTGTTGTTTTTTATCTCAACAGTCGCTTATGCACAGGTTGGCACTGTTAAAGGAACAGTCACGGATGCCAGTGATGGCACGACCTTACCGAATGCCTCGGTTCTTGTTAAAGGAACAACCCTGGGTGTTAGCACCGACCTGGATGGAAGCTATAGCATTAATGTAGAACCCAATACAATATTGGTGTTCAGTTATGTTGGCTATGTCACCCGGGAAATAGAGGTTCAACCCAATACCACAGTGGATGTGGAGTTGGAACCAAAAGTTAAAAGACTGGAAGAATTCGTCGTAATCGGCTATGGTGTCCAGAAGAAAGAAGACGCCACGGGTTCGGTCAGTGCGATCAATTCCAAAGAATTCAACGCGGGTTCCATCATTTCGCCCACAGAGTTGATCAGCGGTAAAGTGCCCGGTGTTCAGATCGTGGACGGCGGCGGCGCTCCCGCTCTTCTGGTTCCGCGAGCTGGGCGGGCTCCTCCGGGCGGCCGTCCGGGCCCGGCGCCCGGGGCGCTGGGCACGCCGGACCGACCCGCTCGCCGGCGGCGGGCCGGACGGCACGGCGTCGCCGAAGTGGCGCCCGCGGACC
>CAZTAW010000092.1:614-12450 GCA_964611705.1 uncultured Bacteroidales bacterium | reverse complement strand
AACATCCCGCAATGCGGCTTTTTTTTAGCTTAGAGGCTCAAAAAACGTAGATCCTTTATTTGGACCAAAGTTCAGAAACAATAATCCGAAATAAATAAACTACCCCGCCGCAGAGCAGCGGGGTATTAAATGGAATATTTAAAAACGCCCCAAGGGGCGGGGAATTAACCCTTGTCCGCCTCAGGCGGATTAAATTAATGATTGCTTTTCTAAACACCATTTTTGCTCGCTGCGGCTTATGCAAATCAGCCTTTGATTTATCTCGATTATCTTGCTGCTTTTTTTGTGGTTTTCTTTATTATTATTGAATCCATAGCGGATAACCAGCAATTTGCTTTTCATAAACTGAAAAAGGGCAAGGAAAAATCATCCTCGAAATATGCACTTTCCCTGCAACATGGATTTATGCATGAAGGCTTGTGGGCTTATTCCCGTCATCCCAATTTCGCTGCTGAACAGCTAATCTGGATATCATTTTACTGCTTTGGCATAGCAGCATCAAAGCTATGGCTTAACTGGACCTTATCAGGCGCTGTATTGCTTGTGATATTATTTATAGCAAGCAGCAGGTTAACAGAAAACATCAGTAGTTCCAAATACCCTGATTACAAAACCTATCAGAAGAATGTTTCCCGTTTTATTCCACTCATGCAGAAGAGCTGAGCAATATTACAAAGAATACACTAACTGAATGAATGCACTATAAATATTAAGATTATAAAATATATTCTATTCTATTCTTTTTCTCCTGATGCTTCTTCAAAAACAATTTCTTTATTGGTTCTGTCAATCCTGAAATCCCCAACTTTTTTCAGCACTTTATTACCTATTAATAGCGGTTGACGTAAACGGTGGCTTACATAAATGTCAACATCATAAGCTGTGTAAATGCCAATTGTAAATTCTTCAACCGTGAAGATCGCATTGTTGGCTATACTGCCTTCTGCCAGGATCTCATTGGGGTCGCCTTTGAAATCATCTTTACTGATGGCGCCTCTGTTGAGCAATTCAAGCGCTTTTTCAAGCGAGATGGTCGCCCTGATATTAGGTTCATAGGTAAACTGCATACTATATCCGTTAATGGTACAGATCGCCTGTATTTCACCTGTTGTAGGATCGGCTGTATATTTTACAACATTGTCCTCCGGATTAATAACAATACCCACATCCTTATCAAGCTCCGGTTTGGGTTTGGGTATAAAATCTTTTCGCAACACCCTGAATTCGGTTCTACGGTTGAGCTGGTGAGCAGCTTCTTTTTCTTCTTTTGTTTCAAGCGAGTTAATATATTCCTCATCCAGCACAGTACCTTTTTCAAAAAAGAATCCATCTCTGTATATATCTTTTTTCAGCTTTCGGGGTACTTTTTCGCCATATCCCTTGGCAACAAGTCTGTCAGGATCAATTCCCCTTTCAATGAGGTAATCCACAACAGATTGGGCACGTTTTTGTGAAAGCACATCATTATATTCGTCCGATGCCCTGGTATCCGTATGTGAAGCAAGTTCAATAACCAGGGTTTCGTTATTGTCGAGAGTTTTGATCAATCCCTGCAATGAATCCTGGTACTGGGGTTTGAGGTCCCATTTGGCCAGATCGTAAAGGATTTCGGGAAGAACAATAGGTTCATCCGGGATTGGTTGTAACATAAAGTCCCGTTCCAGGTCTTTGCTTTTTGTCAACCCAACAGTTGTTTCGGTTCCTTTGTTTGTAAAATAATTATCTTTTGTAACAACGATTTCATAAGTTGTATTTGGCGCAATCTGAGATTTTCCGAACATGTACACACCTATATTGTTGGAGTATGTAGAAACCGAAGTTCCGTCAGATCCGATAAGCTCAACTTTTGCACCTTCCACAAACTGCAGGGTCCTGTCGTCTTTGATCACACCTGCAAGGGTAAATTCAACCGGTGGTATGATAAACGAGTACAGATCATCATATCCACGTGATGATTTTCTGTTGGAGGAGAAAAACCCCTTGATCATTTCGGGATGAAAAACAATACCGAAATCATCACCGCTTGAATTGATCGGAACGCCTGCATTAACCGGTTCACCCCATTCTCCTTCTTCATTAACGGTTGTTTTAAAGATGTCGAGTCCTCCCATCCCCGGATGTCCGTCTGAAGCAAAATACAAAACCGTATCCGACCGCAGGAAGGGAAACATTTCATCACCGGGTGTATTGACTACCGGGCCGAGATTCATCGGCCTTCCGAAATCCTCATTACTGCTTTCGCGGGTGGCTATCCAGATATCCTTTCCTCCCGAACCACCGGGACGATGGGAAGCAAAGTAAATGATATTTTCATTTTCACTGATGGCTGGATGTCCAATAACAGCATTGGTATCGTTACCCAGCAAGATCATTTCCGGGGAGCCCCATGATCTTCCCATGCGTTTACTGGTATATATCTGACAACCTGATATTCCATTTTTACCATCCGGACAGCGTGTAAAATAAAGTTTTGAAAAATCGTTGTTCATGGTGGGAGTACCTTCATTTGAACCTGTATTGATACCGTCTTCGCCTTCTCCATCCTGGTTATCAAGCAGAACCGGTGTACTCCACTCACCCTTGCGGTCCTGGCGACTGATAAAAAGATCGCTGAAATTTTGTTCTGTCCATTCATCCGTATCTTTACCGGTAGCGCCTTCGCGCGTGGAAGTGAAGATAATAGCATTATAATTACTGCTTGCATAGGTTGGGGAGAAATCAGATGCCCTTGAGCTTAGCTTTCTTTCGTATTGTACATCATGTTTTGTAGGGTTATCAAGCCATTCCGATATCATTTTGCATGATTCTATTCCATTGCCGCCGCGTGGGTCTTCCGGTACAAGCTCTGCATAAGCCTGATATTGCTCAAGCGCTTCTTCATATTTTTCGTTAGCTTTGAGTGCATCAGCATAATAAAGCAGAAGTTCGGGTTTTTTCTTTTGATAATCCTGTCGCAATAATCTTTTATATTGTATCTCTGCCCTTTTAGGATAGTTCATCAGGCGGTAACACTCTGCCAGTTGGTAAATAATACGGTTTTGTTCTTCTCTGTTACCCTTTACACGACTATAGGCTTTTTTGTATTTCTCCACGGCAAGGGTGTATTTATGACTTTCAAATGCTTCGTCGGCTGCTTCAATAGCATTGCGCTGAGACATTGCGGCACCCGAAAAAAGAATCATTACAGAAAACAATATTATGCTTATATATCTCATTTTCATTACATGCTAATATTTATTTATCAACGCTTTTTGAATCAAATTATTTGGTGTCCTTTCCGGTTGATTTTTGTTTTTTGTCTTTTACTTCATCCTGATCAATATCCACATCAACATTCATATCTTCTTTTACATGGTTGGTTTCCCGGTTTATTTCTTCTTTAATTGAAGATGAAGCCCGTTTGATCTCATTTATACCTTTCCCGATTTTTCTGGCAAGCTCAGGAAACTTTGAAGGACCAAACACCAGAAAGGCCACAACAAGGATGATGAAAATTTCTCCCCCGCTCAGATCAAAAAACAAAAGTTGTACAAATGGCATCTTTAAAATTTGTAGCTTTTAACAAAAATAAAAAAAGTCCCGCAAATTTACGGGACTTTTTATTTATGTGTTGATTACTTACAAATTATTTCCTTTGTTTTTTACCCTGTGTTTTTCTTCCTTTATCAGGGTGGGTTTTGTTTTTTTTACCTTTCTTGCTGATTAAATCATAAGCAACCGGGCTTGCATTAAACAGGGATGAATAGGTACCAATAAGAACACCCATCAGCAACGCGAAAGTAAAGCCACGAATGATCTCACCTCCGAAAATAAAGATGATCATCAAAACAACAAAGGTTGTACCTGAAGTATTGATCGTACGCACAAGGGTACTGTTAAGCGCATTGTTGATGTTTGATCTCACATCTTTTTTCGGGTAAAGCTTGAAGAACTCACGAATACGGTCGAAGATGATCACAGTATCGTTAATGGAATAACCGATGATCGTCAGAATGGCTGCAATGAAAGCCTGATCAATCTCCATATTAAACGGTAACACATTGTAGAATAATGAAAACATTGATATGGTGATCAATGAGTCGTGGAACAAGGCGATAACACCTGCAAGACCATATTGCCATCGTTTAAACCGGATGGCAATATAGGCAAAGATCACGATCAGTGCGATGACTACGGCCAAAATAGCATCTCGCCGTATATCATCGGCAATTGTTGGCCCGACTTTTTGCGAACTTAATATACCTATTAGTTTGTTTTCTATATCCGTGTCAGAAGCAAAATCCTGGTATTTCATCTCATTTCCGTAAAAAGGTTTGAGCCCATCGAACAGAGCTGCCTGTACCAGGGAGTCAGCATTTTCTGATTCATCGTTAATTTTATATTTGGTCGTAACCTTTATTTGCTTTGTAGGCCCGAATGTTTTAACCTCGGGTACAGTTCCTTCAAATTGCGCAGTGAGTGCATCTCTAACTTCTACAGTGGAAACCGGCTTATCAAAACGGATAACATAGGAGCGTCCACCAGAGAAATCAACACCCACATTCAGTCCTCTTAAAAAAAGTGAAGCAATACCTATTATAATGATAACAGATGAAAATACATAAGCGCCTTTCCTCATTTTGAGAAAGTCAATGTTTACATTGGCAAGGAAGTTTCTTGTCATTCTGTTATCAAATTGGATCTTCTTGTTCTTGGTGAGGAAGTATGTAAATACCAGCCTTGAAATAAAGATGGCAGAAAATAATGAAGTAAGAATACCGATGATCAGTGTGGTTGCGAAACCCTGTACCGGGCCCGAACCAAATACAAACAGTACAATCCCGGTAAGTAATGTTGTAACGTTACCGTCAATGATCGCGGAATAGGCGTTTTTATATCCATCCTGAATGGCAAGTCTTATGCCTTTTCCTGCCCTGACTTCCTCCTTGATTCTTTCGTAGATGATCACATTGGCATCCACCGACATACCCAGTGTAAGCACGATACCGGCAATACCCGGCAGTGTTAATACAGCCTGCAATGAGGCAAGTACACCAAAAAGGAAGAAAATATTGGTAAGCAGGGCTAAATCAGCTACCCAGCCGGCCCTGTTGTAATAGATTATCATGTAGAGCAATACCAGTGCAAATGCGATCAGGAATGACCATAACCCTGCATTGATAGCTTCGCGTCCCAGTGATGGACCTACTACTGCTTCTTCCACGATTCTTGCAGGCGCCGGCAATTTTCCTGCCTCCAGAATGTTCGCAAGGTCCTTTGCTTCTTCAATGTTCATAGCTCCACCTGAGATAACGGAACGGCCATTGGGGATTTCCTGGTTTACAACAGGATGTGAATAAACAAATCCGTCAAGTACGATAGCGATTTGTTTACCGATATTCTGCCCGGTAAGCCTTTTCCAGATGGCTGCACCTTCGGAGTTCATACTTAATGTAACGTTAACCTCGCCCTGTTGTCCGTAGTCCTGGCGCGCATCAGTAATTACATCACCGTTTAATACGGCCCCGTCATCTATCTCGCGTAAAGCAACGAGTTCGAGTATATTTGGTGCTTGTGGGCTGGGTTTCACAGTCCAGGCAAGCTTCAGGTCAGGTGGGAATATGCTTTCAACTTTGTTCAACATATAGTTGATGCGGGCAGTATCTTTGATTTCTGCACGGCCAACGGTAGCACCGCGATTTGTTACCCAGTTTCCTTGCTCATCCTGACTGTAGTTGGGTTTGAGATATGCAAAAAGAGGGTTCTTTCTGGCATACTCCTGAAAGGTAATATCCTGCTCGGTTGTTCCTGCCGTATCTTCCAGTTGATCAATCAATGAAGCTTCTTCTTCCAGTGTATCTGCCTGTTGTTCGGATTCAACCTGATCCAGTAAGCTGGGTTCTTCCTGGCTTTCTTCTTTCTGCGCAACAGCAGTTTGCTCCCCGGTTTCTTCGGTTGTTTCTTCCTGATCTTCTTTAAGAATATCCAGTTCTTCATCCTCGGCTGAGTTCAGTTCTTCGGCCGGAAGCTCTTTGGCAAGCTTGTTGTTTGCTTCTTTGAAATAAGGTTGTAGTTCTGAAAATTCGTAAGTTTGCCAGAATTCAAGTTTTGCAGTTCCCTGGAGCAGCTTTCTAACACGCTCGGGCTCTTTTATTCCTGGTAATTCAACCAGTATTCTTCCTGTTGTTGCCAGTTTTTGTATGTTGGGTTGTGCAACACCAAAGCGGTTGATACGTGTGTTCAGTATCTTGAAAGCCCTGTCAATAGCATTTTCTGTTTCCTCCCTGATTATAGAAAGAACTTCTTCGTTGGTTGAATTATAGTCTATTTTATCTCCAAGATCTGATGTACCGAGGAAGACAGAAGACAGACTGGCTGTTGGATCAACCTGTTCGAATGCTTCACCAAAAAGGGTGACAAAATCTTCCTGGCTGTCTTTCTGCATTTGTTTGGCACGTTTAAGAGCTTCCTGGAAGGTCGGGTCAGGACTATTTTCAGAAAGTGCCCTGATGATATCATCAACACGCACTTCGAGCATGACGTTCATGCCGCCTTTGAGGTCAAGGCCAAGATTAATCTCTCTTTCTTTACATTCCTGGTAAGTGTATTGTCTCAGTAAAATATTATAAACCACCTCACCTGACATGGAATCGAGGTAGAAGTTTTCTTTTGCCCTGGCAATAGAGTCGTACAGATAACTTTCGAGGACTTCATCTCTATTTGCTAATTCTTTAGCCAGTTCTGTTGTTTGTTCATTGTGGGCATAGTCTTCGGCATCCCCCTCAACCTGGGCTGTAAAAAATGTAAATGATAGCTGGAAAAGGCATACCAGCGCGAAAACTATTGCAAAAAACTTTATTGCTCCTCTACTTTGCATTTCTTATGAATTTTAGTTAAATCTCCAAATTTTTTTGAGGGTGCAAAAATAGAACAATATTTGGAAATTAACAATTTAGTTGGACTTTATTAAAAAAGTAATTTTCAAATAAATGAACCCTCTCTGCAAAGATTTATTTTAATGAAGGAAGATGTTAATTTGCCGGGACAGCATTTATGATTGTATCCCCAACACTTGCAGTTGCTACAGGAAGACTGCCTGATTTTATGACGTTTGCCAGATCGCGGGCTTCTTCATCAGAGAACTCTTCTGCGGGTTGCTACTAATATTAAACTAAAAAAAACATACATTTTTTCATAAAAAATGTATTGTCAAATAAAAAAATATTTACATTTGCCCGCTTTTTTAAAAACTTAATTTATGACGTAGCAAAAATGAAAATGATAAATTACAGCAACTTGCTCCATGAAGGGATACATGAAGCAGCTAATCCCATGAAGGGATTGGTAATAGGTAATCGAATTCCAAAGGATTACTTCATTACTAAAGGAACCGGAGAAAGCGATATTGCAGTCCATGGCGGTTCGTACCATTTAGCCCTGAAATCAGCAGGCATTGAGATGGCAAATATCATGACCTACTCTTCGATTTTACCGGCCATCGCCAATGAAATTCCCAGACCAGAACATATTATGCATGGTGAAGTGATGGAAACCATCATGGCTGTTGCCACCGGTCACGAAAGCGAACGGCTGAGTGCGGGCATAATATTCGGATGGCTTTACGAACAGGGGAGAAAATACGGCGGCCTGGTTTGTGAAAACTATGGCAACTTCCCGGTTGATGAACTTGAATGGAGACTCAACGAAAGCCTGAAAGAACTTTATAACGCCGGCTATCAGCACATGGAACTCAAAGATGTTAGAATTATAACAGAGAGTTTCGTTCCACAAAAAAGATTCGGTTCGGTTATCGTTTCCTTGTGTTTTACGAATTATTTTTATCCCATTATTAATTAGGGATAATAAAAATATAAAAAATCAGACCTATGCATTTTGGAGATATTCCGAAAGCTTTTTCAACATTTGAGAACTCAAAAGTGGTCCTTTTACCTGTTCCTTATGATGGAACAAGCACCTGGATTAAAGGTGCGGATCACGGGCCGGATGCTATTTTTAAAGCTTCTGCCAATATGGAATTGTTTGACATGGAAACACAGGAAGAGGTTTATAAAATCGGTATTTATACCAATAAACCTGTTTTGGAGAATGGTTCACCAGAAAAAATGATAGAAGCAGTGGAAAAGAAAGTTACGGCTTTGCTAAAGCAGAATAAATTTGTTGTTACGATAGGTGGTGAACATTCGATAAGTATCGGATCAATTTTATCGCATACGAAACATTTTTCCGAAATATCAGTATTACAGCTTGATGCGCATGCTGATTTAAGAGAAACTTACGAAGGAAGTATGTTTAACCATGCTTGTGTGATGGCAAGAGCAAGGGAAAAATGCAATGTGGTTCAGGTTGGAATAAGAAGCATCAGTGAGGATGAAGTTATTGATGAAAGAAACAGTGTTTTTTATGCGCACAGGATGAGAAATCAAAAAAACTGGATGGACGAAGCCATTGAAAGCCTTACAACAGATAATGTTTATTTAACTTTAGATTTGGATGTGTTTGATCCGTCTATTATGCCATCAACCGGCACACCTGAACCGGGAGGATTGTTATGGTATGATACCCTTGATTTTTTAAAAAAGGTATTTATTGAAAAAAATGTAGTGGGATTTGATGTAGCGGAACTTTGCCCTACCTCTGACAATAAGTCACCGGATTTTCTGGCAGCAAAATTGGTATACCATTTGTTAGGGTACAAATTCTTTTTAAAATAGTTTTTTGGAAAACAAACCAATGAAAAAGAAAGATATTCTTAAAGACACGATTAAACACATAGATATAACATCTTTTGATGCATCGCCTGTAATTGGGGCAATGCGAGAGATGTCTTTTTCATCTCGTGATACTGCACGCGCTGCCGATATTTTAAACCGTATGCTAAAAAACAGGGATTGTACGATTATTCTTACGCTCGCAGGTAGTGCGGGTGCAGGTGGATGTTTGCAGTTATATTCCGACATGATTAAATATAATATGGTGGATGCTGTTGTTGCAACAGGTGCATCAATTGTAGATATGGATTTCTTTGAAGCATTGGGATTCAAGCACTACCGTGGTGCTTCATCAGTAGATGACAAAATGCTGAGAAACAAATATATTGACAGGATTTACGATACCTTTATTGACGAGAAAGAGCTTCAGGTTTGTGATAATACCATTAAGAAAATTGCTGATCAGTTAAAACCCCGCCCGTATTCTTCAAGGGAGTTTATTAAAGAAATGGGAAAATATCTTACTGATCATGCCGTTAAAAAAGGCTCTCTGGTTCAAACAGCGTTTGAAAATGATGTGCCTGTTTTTTGCCCGGCATTTTCGGATAGCAGTGCCGGATTTGGACTGGTTCTCCATCAATGGGAAAATCCTGACAGCCATCTCAGCATTGATTCGGTAAAAGATTTTCTTGAATTGACAAAAATTAAAATGCAGGCAGGCACTAGCGGACTTTTTATGATTGGAGGCGGTGTACCCAAGAATTTTGCGCAGGATACTGTTGTTTGTGCGGAAGTTCTGGGGAAAGATGTGCCCATGCATAAATATGCTGTACAGATCACGGTGGCGGATGTTCGTGACGGGGCATGTTCGAGTTCAACCCTGAAGGAAGCTTCTTCCTGGGGTAAGGTAGATACAATTTATGAACAAATGGTTTATGCTGAAGCAACTACTATTTTGCCATTGATTATCAGTTATGTATATCATGATAAGCAATGGGAAAACCGGGAAAGAAAAAACTGGAGCAAAATATTTTAACAAAAAAAATTTGAGATCGTATAAATTAATTCCTAATTTTAAGAAGGAAAGAAGGATTTATGAGAAAACTGGTAATTTTAAATAAGTTAACCGACAGAAGTTTGCCTTCACTGGAGAAGTACTTACAGGACGTGAAGAAATATGGCCTTGTAAGTGTTGATGAAGAAATTGACCTGGCCAACAGGATCCAAAAGGGTGATAAAGTAGCGCTTGAAAAGCTGGTTAAGGCCAACCTCAGGTTTGTGGTATCTGTTGCCAAACAGTATCAAAACCAGGGATTGAGCTTATCAGACTTGATTAATGAAGGCAATATTGGTTTGATTGAAGCAGCTAACCGCTTTGATGCGACAAGGGGTTTTAAATTTATCAGCTATGCCGTATGGTGGATCAGGCAATCAATTATGCAGGCAATCTCCAACAATACAAGAATGATCAGATTACCTGTTAACAAGCTAAGCGAGCTGAACAAAATAAAAAATGCAAGCAATACCTTGCAGCAGAAACTTGAGCGTGAACCTACATATCAGGAAATTGCAGAGGAGCTTCAGCTCAGCGATCAGGAGATTGAGAATTCTCTGAGCAATAAGCTTAATGTGGTTTCTGCAGATGCACCTGTGAACGATGAAGACGATCACAGCTTGATGGATATCCTGAACAATGCCGAAACCGACAGTCCGGATAACCCAATGTTGATCAATTCACTGAAAGTGGAAATAGAACGTGCTTTGGCTTTGCTTGATACACGTGATGCTGAAATACTCAGATTGTATTACGGGCTTAATGGCGAAATGCCCTGGACACTCAGTGAGATAGGTGCGGAATTTGGATTAACCCGCGAAAGGGTGCGGCAGATCAAAGAAGCATCCATTCTTAAAATGAGAAAAATTCTCAAAAACAAAGTTCTTAAGGAATATCTGGATTAATCTTCATTTCTATCCAAAATGAACATAGCTTTTATTATGTACCGCTGGGAGGAGGTTGTAGCCGAAACTGATTCCACTTTGCGGTTGGTTCATGAAGCTGTTTTAAGGGACCATACTGTGGCTGTGATTTATTCCAGCGGCCTTACAATCAGAAACAGTGTTACAAGCGCTTTTTGCAGAATTGTGCAAACAGGTGGGCAAGTAACATCGAACCCGGTTACATTTCATAAAAAAGTGAAATTTAAGGAGCAATTGCTCCCCCTTTCTGGTTTCGATGTGATCTTTATGCGTTCCAATCCCCCGATTGATAATATTGTCCTGAATTTTCTTGATTCGGTTAGAGAAGACACTTTTATTATTAATGACATTGAGGGTTTGCGTGAAGCCAATAACAAAATATACACGGCTGCATTTTACGATCCTGAAAATGAATTTATTCCTGTTACGCATGTAACAAAAAACAAGGAATACCTGAAACGAATGATCCGTGAATCAGAAAAGGACAGAATGATATTAAAGCCTTTGAATGCATACGGTGGTCGAGGGGTTATTATTATTGAGAAGAATGCAATACAAAATATCAACTCTTTACTTGATTTCTATGTTGGCAACCCTGAAACGGGCAACTATGTTATTCTTCAGGAATATATTGAAGGAGCTGAAAAAGGAGATATCAGAGTATTGATGCTGAATGGGAAGCCTTTGGGTGCAATGCGTCGGGTACCGGCTGAAGGAGATATACGATCGAATATTCACGCCGCCGGCCACGTTGAAAAACACACTCTTACGAAAACCGAAAAAACAATATGTCAGCGGATTGGACCACGGCTGGTTGCTGACGGATTGTATTTTGTCGGATTGGATATCATTGAAGGAAAACTGCTGGAAGTAAATGTGTGTAGTCCGGGTGGATTGGTGAGGATCAACAAGCTGAACCGGGTTAAACTTCAAAAAAATGTACTTGACTTTGTTGAAGAGGTAGTTAACACAAAAGAAAATGCCATCCACCGAAAAGAAGAATTATCGAAAAGAGAATAAGAGATATTGTCACAGTGTTTTTCATGTTTGCTCCTTCAATTACGTAGGACAGTCTATGGGTCCGAATAGTCTCAGTCAATTCCTTTTTATCCACGTATCGTACGATTGCGACCTCGATTTTTTGCCCTATA
>CAZTAW010000092.1:0-604 GCA_964611705.1 uncultured Bacteroidales bacterium | reverse complement strand
AGTTATTTACCATAAAAATAGAAGAATACCGGCCTTTTATTTGTTTTGCCATTCACAACGGACATAAACTCAGGCCGGAACTGAAAAAGAAATGCCTGCTTTCCGATTTTGAAAGATGGCAGGAAGAAGACCCGCTCACAGGTGAATTGATCAAGACATTCCCGATAACCCTCACTTCAAGTGATTCAAGATATGAGTATGATCTGAACAGGGATGAAAATCAATGCATTTATACTACGGCCTGGGGAAAGAAGGTCTGGAAAGAAGTACTAACTGAGGAAGAAAAATCTGTTTCGGTTGGTAAACATCGTTATTTTTATCAGGTTATTCACGCATTGATCAAAAGGATTGAGAATGATTTCGGAAGTTGCATTATTTACGATATTCATTCTTATAATTATAAAAGATACACAAGGTATTTACCGGTATTTAACCTGGGAACCGATCTGATTGACAAACGACGGAATGGGTTTTATATCAATGACTTTATTGAAAGGCTGCAAAAAATTGAATTACCCAATATCAAGACCACCATTAAGGAGAATGATATTTTTAACCCAACTTGAAAATTTCAACCGGTTTTTTCAACAAACCCAAAAATCTT